>NZ_JBQDYE010000006.1:0-140501 GCF_052044155.1 Salinisphaera sp. SWV1 | reverse complement strand
TGGTCGGACTTCGGCTCGACCGCAGGCACTCAGCCGTCGGGCAGGTCCTTATTCCGCTCGATCATGGCGTAAGCGGAGTGGTTGTGGCTGGATGAGAAGTCGGCCGACTCAGCGACGTCAGAGCAGGGTTCCCGCAGCGCAAGCTGCGGGATGCGTTCGCTGATGTTGGTCGGACTTCGGCTCGACCGCAGGCACTCAGCCGTCGGGCAGGTCCTTATTCCGCTCGATCATGGCGTAAGCGGAATGATTATGGATTGATTCGAAGTTCTCCGACTCCACCCGATAACTGCGAAAGCGATCGTCGTCGTTCAGCCGGGTGGCGATATCGCGAACCACATCCTCGACGAACTTCGGATTTTCGTAGGCCCGCTCGGTGACGGCCTTCTCGTCGATGCGTTTGAGGATGCCGAACAATTCACAGGAGCCTTCGGATTCCGCGATGTCGATCAGCTCCTCGGCCCAGAAGAAGGCGTTCGCCTTGACGCGGATCGTCACCAGCGAGCGCTGGTTGTGGGCGCCATAGTCGGAGATACCCTTCGAGCAGGGGCATAGTGTGGTGACCGGCACCTTGACCTCGACATGCATGTCGGTGTGCCCGTCGACCCGATCGCCGATGAAGGTGACTTCGTAGTCCATGACCCCCTTTTCGCCCGTGATCGGTGCGTACTTGTCGACGAAGTACGGGAAGGTCATCTCGATGTGGCCGTTGTCGGACTCGAGCCGTTCGGTCATCTCGCCGAGCATGGTCTTGAACGATTCGAGCGTGATCTGGTGTTCGTGGGCGTTGAGGATCTCCACGAAGCGCGACATGTGCGTGCCCTTGAACTCATGGGGCAGATTGACGTACATGCCGAATGTGGCGACCGTGGACTGATGGCCGCCGACGCGCTGGGCGATCGACACCGGGTGCCGGATATCGCAGATACCCACCTTGTTGATGGCCAGGTTGCGGGGATCGGACCGGCCCTGGACGTCTTCGATATCCTCGGTCGCGGCGCGGCCGTGGCCGCGCGGGCCACGCGCGCCGGCATGAGTAGCAGATTTTGCGGTCGTGCTCATTGACTGTTCGTGCTTGGGGAAAGAGGGGCGGCCGGGACGGGGCTCGTGAGCGGGGTCCCGGCGTCGTCTCCGGGCGGCACGCCCGCGACGAGGTTACCGACATGACAATAAAGCTAAACAGAAAAAAAACAAGTCCGCCGTGGCGCGGGCGATCAGCCCGGCGGCCACTGGAAGCCGCGCCCGCCCAGCACATGCAGGTGCATGTGGAACACGGTCTGACCGGCCGCTTCGCCGTTGTTCATCACCAGCCTGAAGGCGTCCCCGTAGCCTTCGTCGCGTGCCACGCGGCGTGCCACAAGCATCAGGTGGCCGAGCAGTTCGCCGTCTTCCGCCTCGGCATGAGCCAGCATTGCAAGCGGCTTTTTGGGGATCACGAGTACGTGGAGCGGCGCCTGGGGGTTAACGTCGCGAAAGGCCAGACACTGATCGTCCTCGAACACGATGTCGGCTTCGACCTCGCGGTTGATGATCTTGCTGAAGATAGTCTCGCTCATGGTGTCACCAGTCGGGCATGAGGGGGCATTCTGTCAGATGTGGCCGGTGTCGGCAGGTATTGGCGTGGCGGCTCGCTTGGCCTACCGTAGTGTTGCGGATGAGCAGGGCACCGGTTCCAAACAGAGAGCGATAATTGATGAAATATCTGGTCACCGGTGCGACCGGCTTTATCGGACGGTTTCTGGTGGCGGGCCTGCTGGCGCGCCGCTCGGCGACGGTCTACGTGCTCATGCGCCGCGCAAGCGCGGGGAAAATGGAGGCCCTGCGCGAGGCGTTGGGCGCCGATCCGGAGCGCCTGATCCCGGTCTGGGGCGATATCACGCGGGAGGGGGTGATCGATGCGGCGGCGCGCGCCGAGCTGGCCGGCACCATCGATCATGTCTTTCATCTGGCCGCGGTGTACGACATGAACATGAGCGACGCCCAGGCCGATCGTGTCAACAGCCAGGGCACGGCCAACGTGGTGGCGCTGGCCCATGCGTTGGCCAACGAGAGCCGCCGCAAGCCGGTCTTTCACCACATGTCCTCGGTGGCGATCGCCGGTGCCGACCATGAAGGCGTGTTCAGCGACGACATGTTCGATGTCGGCCAGCAGCTGCCGCACCCCTACTACCGCACCAAGTTTCAGTCCGAGGCGATCGTGCGCGAGCGCGCCGAGGTGCCGTGGAAAGTCTATCGGCCGGGTATGGTGGTCGGCGATTCCAGGACCGGCCAGATCGACAAGATCGACGGGCCTTACTATTTCTTTCCGGCGATCAAGGCGCTGCGCGACCGCCTGCCGAAATGGCTGCCGCTGCTGGGTATCGAGGGTGGCCTGATGCCGGTGGTTCCGGTCGATTATGTGGCCGAGGCCATGGTGCACATCGCCCACAAGCGCTCGGGCCATGGCAGGGCCTACTTCCTGATCCAGCCGGATCCGCCGACGGCCGGCGAGATGCTGAAGACATTCGTGCGCGCCGCACACGGTCCGGACGTCATCCATAACCTGCCCAGCCAGCAGTGGTCGGCGGCCACCGAACGCCAGGTCAAGCAGCTCGCCGGGCGTCTGCCCCTGGCCGGCTGGTTCGAAAAGCGTCTTTCGAAGACCCTGGGCGTGCCGTTGTCGATCCTCGGCTACATCAACAACCGCGCGATTTTCGACGACGCCAATACGCGCGCGGCGCTGGCCGGCAGCGGGATCCGATGTCCGAAACTGCCGGATTACGCCGAGACGCTCTGGCGCTACTGGGAGATGCATATCGACTGCGACGTCGAGGTGCCGGCCACGCTGGTGCGGCGTGTTTCGGGCCGCGTGGTGGTGATCACCGGGGCGTCCAGCGGCATCGGTTTCATGACCGCCAAGAAGATGGCGCGGGCCGGTGCAACCGTGTGCATGATCGCGCGTAATCCGGACAAGCTCGAAGAGACCCGGGCCATCGTCGAGCGCATGGGCGGGCGGGCCTTCGCCTACTCCTGCGATCTGTCGCGTCTGGAGGCGATCGACGAATGCACGGCCACGATCCTGCGCGATCATCGGCACGTGGATATTCTCATCAACAACGCCGGCCACTCGATCCGGCGTGCGGTGTTCGAGTCGTTGGGGCGCTTCCACGATTACGAGCGCACCATGCAGCTCAACTATTTCGGCGCGATCCGGATGATCTTCAATCTGCTGCCCTCGATGGCCAAGCGCCGGGCGGGGCATATCATCAATATCTCGTCGATCGGCGTGCTGACCAACGCGCCGCGGTTCTCGGCTTATGTGGCCTCCAAGGCGGCCCTGGATGCCTTCTCGCGCTGTCTATCGCCCGAGGTGGCCTCGCGCAACATCGACCTGACCACGATCTACATGCCGCTGGTGCGCACCCCCATGATCGCGCCGACCAAGCTTTACGACTATGTCCCGGCGCTTACGCCCGAACAGGCCGCCAACATGATCGTGGCCGCCGTCATCGATCGGCCCAAGAGCATCGCCTCGCCGCTGGGAACCACCGCCCAGGTCAGCTATGCCGTGTGGCCGAAGCTCAACGACTTCGTGCTGCACAAGGCCTTTCACATGTTCCCGTCGTCCCGGGCTTCGCGCGGTTACGCCGGGCGCAACGCCCAGCCGGAAAAGCCCGACATTCGCGCACGGTTGCTGGCCGCCATTCTGCCCGGCCCCTACTGGTAAACAAAAAAACCGCCTTTCGGCGGTTTTTCCCTGGTGCGCGTGGCGGCCGCTTAGTAGTCGTCGTCGCCGTTGCGCAGGCCGCGCCGCTCGGCCACCGCGTGCGCCAGTTCGTCGAGCAGCGTCTGCGTGTCTTCCCAGCCGAGACAGGCATCGGTGATCGACACGCCGTAGTCCGGTTTAACGCCCGGTACCAGTTTCTGGTTGCCTTCCTGCAGATGCGACTCGATCATGACGCCGAAGATCGCCCGGCTGCCGGCGGCAATCTGGCCCGATACGTCGTCGCCGACCTCGAGCTGCTTTTTGTGCTGTTTGCGACTGTTCGCGTGCGAGAAATCGATCATGACGCGGGCGGGCAGGTCGGCCTGGCCGAGCTGGGCCACGGCGCCGGCCACCGAGTCCGCATCGTAGTTCGGCCCGTTATTGCCGCCACGCAGAATCAGGTGACTGTCGGCGTTGCCGGCGGTGGCAAAGATCGCCGAGCGGCCCTCCTTGGTCAGTGACAGGAAGTGATGCGGATGGCCGGCCGCACCCACGGCATCGACCGCAATCTTGATCGAGCCGCCGGTGCCGTTCTTGAAGCCGACCGGGCAGGACAGCCCCGAGGCCAGCTCGCGGTGCCCCTGCGATTCGGTGGTCCGTGCGCCGATTGCGCCCCAGGACACCAGATCCGCCAGATATTGCGGCGTGATCAGGTCGAGGAATTCCACACCGGCGGGCACGCCCTGGTCGGCCAGCTGCGAGAGCAGGTTGCGGGCCAGACGCACGCCCTTGTTGATCTTGAACGAATCATCCAGATCGGGGTCGTTGATCAGACCCTTCCAGCCGACGGTCGTGCGCGGTTTCTCGAAATAGACGCGCATGACGATCAGCAGATCGCGCGCGTACGTCGAGCGGGCTTGTTTGAGTTTCTCGGCGTATTCGAGGGCGGCGTCCACATCGTGAATCGAGCAGGGCCCGACCACGACCACCAGGCGGTCGTCCTCGCCGGCGAGGATCTTCTGGATCCCGGATCGGGCCTCGAAGACCGTGTTGGAAGCGGTCTCCGAGACCGGCAGCTCGGCCAGCAAGGCCTCGGGCGAGATCAATTCCTGAATGCCTTTGATACGCAGGTTGTCGGTTTCGTGTTTCATGGCCCTAATCGCGGTAAAAACGGCGCTCTGAGCGAGCCCGGCGAGTCTAGCAGACCTGTGCCGCGCAGACCGGGCTGCACTTGCCCGGCACGCCGCTTCGGCTGCGGTGCCGGAGCGGCGGCGCCGCCGTGTCGCGGCCCGGGGCCGGCGGGACGCAACCAGGCGAGCGCGCCTGCGCTTACGCGCTTGTGAATGCCTCGTCCGCGACGCGGAATCGATCCACCGTGTGCCGCAGTTCGCCGGCCTGGTCCTTGAGCGACTGCGACGCGGCCGAGGCCTGTTCCACCAGCGCCGCGTTCTGCTGGGTCACCTCGTCCATCTGGGTGACCGCCTGATTGACCTGCTCGATGCCGCGTGATTGCTCGGTCGACGCGGTCGAGATCTCGGACATGAGCGTGCGCGTCTGCTCGACGTGTTCGCCCAGCGTATCCATGGAGGTGCTCGCCTGATCGACACGCTCGGCGCCGGTGTGCGCGCAGGACACCGAGCGCTCGACCAGCCCGGAGATGTTCTTGGCGGCATCGGCGGAGCGGTGGGCCAGCTTGCGGACTTCGCTGGCCACGACGGCGAAGCCGCGGCCGTGCTCGCCGGCACGCGCCGCCTCGACCGAGGCGTTGAGCGCGAGCAGGTTGGTCTGGAAAGCGATGTCGTCGATCAGCGTGGTGATCTGCGAGATCTCGTCGGCGCCCTGCCGGATCTGGCTCATCGTATCGACCACTTCGCCGATCAGGCGCCGGCTGTCTTCCAGCGCCTGGCTGCTCTTGGTGGCGAGCTCGCTGGCGTTGCTGGCGTGACCGGCGTTGTTGGAGACGGTGGCTGTGAGCTCTTCCATGCTCGCCGCGGTTTCCTCCAGGGAGGCGGCCTGTTGCTGGGTTCGGGTCGACAGGTCGGCGTTGCCGTCGGCGATCTCGCCGGCCGCGCTGTCGATCGATTCGCTGCCCTGGCGAATGCGCGCGATCATCGCCGCCAGGTCGCGGCGCATGGCTTCCAGGCTGGCCATGAGGCTGTTGGCGTGGCGCCTGGTGATCTCGGTGGACTGACTGAGATCGCCGGTCGCCATGCGCTCGAGCTGGCGGCGCGCTTCATAGGTTTCACCGCCGAGTTCGCGATAGATGTTGCGGCCGATTAGGATGAAAATCAGCATGATGATCAGGGTGAAGCCGCCGAGCGTGGCGCCGTACCGGATCAGTTCTTGCACGAATATCGTGTGCAGGTCGTCGATGTAGACCCCGGCCGCGATATCCCAGCCCCAGGGCTTGAATTGCGTGACATAGCTCAGCTTCGGCAATTCCGGCCCGTTCTTGGCACGTGGCGCCGAATAGTAGACGTAGCCCGCACCGTTCTTGCGAGCGGCTTCGCTGAGCCGGCGGTAGACGTGAACGCCGTTGACGTCCTTGAAGTCGCTCTCGTTCGTTCCGGCCTTGTGGCGCGGATGCCAGATGATGTTGTCGTCGGAGTCGAAGACGAAAACATAGTCCTTGTGGTTGGCGCCAAAGCGCATGTTCGACAGCGCCTGGATGGCCCGCTGCTTGGCCTGCTGCTCGCTCATTTCGCCATTGGCGGCGCGTTTTTCGAAACCGGCGATCATGGTTTCGGCCATGGCCACGGTGTTACGCAAACCCGCCTTTCGGGAGGAATAGATTTCCGAGCGCACGTTGTGACCGAATATGGCCACGATGCCAACAGCCAGCACGAGCAGAAAGACCAGTGCAACGCCGATCTTGTACTTGAGCGGCCAACCGCGGGCGACCGTGCGTGTGCCCTCGGTATGTGGTGTGCCGCTGTCAGTCTCGTCAGAGACCGGGTCGATCGCGAGATCCCATTGGCTTGTGGCCATTCATCACTCCCCTTTGCCTTGCCGATGCCATAGGTTTAATTCCAGGGGATACATCGGCGGTACGGCGCGCTACTTGAGCGCGCCGTACCGGGCGGAAATAAGCAGGGCGGGGTCGACGATCGAGCAGGTCGCCGGGTTGGCCGGGCCAGATCGTATCTCGTTCAGCAACGACAAGCGCCTGACGCGCGAGCGGGCGCCGAACCAGGGGGGGTTCGCGTGTGCGGCGGGCGAGGCCGCGGAAAACCGCGGCGCACACCGATATCGGCGACTAACGCCGGGCGACCATCCGATACAGGAGTAGCAGGATGATCGCCCCGAGAATGGCGATGACGAAGCTGCCGATATTGAATCCGGTCACGCCGCCGAAGCCGAGTATGCCGCCGATGAAGCCGCCGATCACCGCGCCGACAATACCGATGACGATGGTGACGATGATGCCGCCCGGGTCGTCACCGGGCATGATCAGTTTCGCGATGGCGCCGGCGATCAGGCCGAATATGATCCAGGCAATAATGCCCATGGCTGCAGTTTCCTTGGCAACGGTTCGAGTGGCTTGGCCACTTTGGGCCCAGAGCGATACGGGCGCAAGCGGCGATCAGCTGCCGCGTCGGTAGCGTGCCTTGGCGCGTCGCCCCTTGGCCGCCAGGGCCGGGCGCAGCGCGCGCGGCAGGACCGGGAACAGGCTGCCGAGGGTGGTCATGATGCGGGTCGAGGCGGGGCGGGTGCGTTCCACGCGTGCGTCGGTGATGCAGTCGAGCACCAGGTCGGCGATCTGCTCGGGCGTGCTCATGGGTTGTGAGAACGTCAGGTCGGTCACGGCGTCGATGTCGGCGAGAATGAAATCGGTCGCGATCGGTCCCGGCGAGACCACCGATACGCACACGCGCGTGCCGCGGCATTCCTCGGCCAGCGCATAGGTCAGCGTTCGCAGGCCGGCCTTGGTCGCCGAATAGGTGGCACTGCCGGGCACCGGCATGCGCCCGGCTACCGAGCCGACGTTGACGATGGCGCCGCGCGCGGCGGCACGCAGATGCGGCAGGGCGGCGCGCGACAGCACCACCGGCGCCCGCAGGTTCACATCCACCATCGCCGCCAGATGATCCACGCTCTGATCGGCGAAATCGCCGCGATGATGGGCGCCGGCATTGTTGACCAGGATATCCAGCCCGCCGAGCGCGGCGACCGCGCTTTCGACCAGTTCGATGCAGGTGCCTGGCGCGGTTATATCCGCGGGGCAGGCGATGGTGCCGATCTCGTCGGCGAGGCGCTGCAGGCGATCGGCACGGCGTGCGGCGATCACCACGTGCGCGCCGGCCGCCGCGAGTCGTCGTGCCACGGCTTCGCCGACGCCCGAGGAGGCGCCGGTGACCAGCGCCCGCCGGCCGCGGAAATCGTGGGCGGCGCTCATTTCACCGTATGCATCGGCCGACGATGGCTCGGCCGCCCGAACCAGTCGTCGAGCTTGGCCGTGGCCCGACGCCGCACATCGGCGTCGATGTATCGTGATATGGTCGCCACGGCGAGCGTGATCGCCCCCAGGTCGTCGGTGAAGCCATAGCCGACCAGCCAGTCGGGAATGGCGTCGAACGGCAGTATGAAATAAGCGAGCGCGCCGTAGGCCGTGGCCCTGGCCCAGGCCGGCGTGTCCGTTCGCCGGGCGGCATAGTGCAGCCAGAGCGCTTTCTCCAGCAGTTCGTAGCCGGCACGTTTGAATACCCGCGACATCTTGGTCCAGAAGCGCGTTTCGGAATACTGGCCGGCATAGGCGCGCAGCGCGTCGGGCGTCTCCGGCGCGCCGGTCGGCCGGTCATCGCGGCGGTGCGGTCGGAACCAGGCCATCGATTCAACTCCTTCGCCGGTGGCGGCGATCAGGCGGCGTGGCTGCGGGGCAGGAAACTTTCGGCCTGGGCGCGGGCCCAGGCGCTCTCGTAGCGCCCGCGCTTGCCGGTCGCCACGAGCAGTTCGCCCGTCTTGAGGAAACGATACACCTGATCGGCGCTCTGAATCTCGGAATCGCGCGTGCGCCGGCACAGATGCTCCGGCGCGAGCTGGGCCGGATGATCGAGCCCGACCGTGGCCACCACTTCCTGCATGGCCGCCACCGTGGCCTTGTGAAAATGATAGACCCGCTCGGCCTTCTCGGGCACCACCACCGCGCGCTGGCGCCAGGGGTTCTGGGTGGCCACGCCGGTCGGGCAGCGATCGGTATGACAGGACTCGGATTGCACACAGCCCACCGCGAACATGAAGCCGCGCGCCGAATTGCACCAGTCCGCGCCCAGCGCCATGTTGGATGCCATGCGAAAACCCGACGTGATCTTGCCCGAGGCGCCGATCTTGATGCGCTCGCGCAGGCCAGCGCCGACCAGCGTGTTATGCGCCCAGACCAGGCCCTCGCGCAGCGGCGTGCCGACATTGTCCGCCAGTTCCAGCGGTGCGGCGCCCGTGCCGCCCTCGGCGCCGTCGATGACGATGAAATCCGGCGTGATGCCGGTCTTGAGCATGGCCTTGGCCAGACTCATGAACTGCCAGCCGTGGCCGATGCACAACTTGAAGCCGACCGGCTTGCCGCCGCAGCCTTCGCGCAGATCGGCGATGAACGCCATCATTTCGATCGGGGTGGAAAATGCCGTGTGGGAAGGCGGCGAAACACAGGTCTGGCCGACCGGCACGCCGCGCGCCTCGGCGATTTCCGGGGTGACCTTGGCGCCCGGCAGCACGCCGCCGTGGCCGGGCTTGGCGCCCTGGGACATCTTGATTTCGACCATCCTGACCTGGTCGTCACTCGCACGATCGACGAACTGGGCGCGGTCGAAGGAGCCATCCCGGTTGCGACAGCCGAAGTAGCCGCTGCCCAGTTCCCAGATCAGATCGCCGCCGAATTCCTTGTGATGGCGCGAGATCGAACCTTCCCCGGTGTCGTGGGCAAAGCCGCCGAGCGCTGCGCCCTTGTTGAGCGCGCGGATGGCGTTGGCCGACAGCGAGCCGAAGCTCATCGCGGAAATATTAAGGGTCGAGGCCGAGTAGGGCCGTGTGCAGTCCGGGCCGCCGATATGCACCCGCGGCGGGGTCTCGGCCGGCATACGGGCGGCCATGGAATGTGCCAGCCACTCGTGGCCTTCGGCATAGACGTCCAGTTCGGTGCCGAACGGGTCGGCATCGTTGGCGCCTTTGGCCCGGGCATAGACCTGGCTGCGCGCCTCGCGGGAAAACGGCGCCGCCTCGGTGTCGGATTCGAGCAGATACTGACGGATCTCGGGCCGGATCGATTCGAAGAACCAGCGAAAATGCGCGAGCAGCGGATAGTTGCGCAGCAGCGAATGCTCGGACTGCAGCAGATCGTGCAGGCCGATGGTCAGAAACACGCCGGAGATGATGAAAAACAGCGCGAAGTAGGATGGCAGCATGAAGGTCAGACCAGCGAAAACGCCGGTTGCCACGAAGGCCGCAATCAGTCCGATGTAGCGCATGAGACCGCGGGAGTCGTTAAACGAGCGCCCAGCCTAGTCCGCCGCTTGGCGGCCTGTCATCTTCCGGTGCCACGCGGCGGGGCGTGTATGCGACTCAGGTCTGGCAGACGGGACAGAAGAAGGTGCTGCGCTGGCCGATCACCTCGCGCCGGATGGGCCCGCAGCCGCGGGGGCAGAGCTGGCCTTCGCGGCCGTATGCGGCCAGCGACAGCTGAAAATAGCCGGTATCGCCGTTCACGCCGATGTAGTCGCGCAGCGTCGTGCCGCCCACCGCGATCGCCTCGCCGAGCACGCGTTTGATGGCGACGGCGAGTGCCTCGTAGCGCGAGGCGCCGATGCGCCCGGCCGCGCGGCGTGGATGAATGCCGGCCGCGTGCAGCGCTTCCGAGGCATAGATATTGCCGACGCCGACCACCACCGCCGCGTCCATGATGAAGGCCTTGACCGCGCTCCGCCGGCCGGCCGAGCGCGCCTTCAGCCAGGTGCCGTCGAAATCGTCCGACAACGGCTCGGGGCCGAGCCTTGCCAGCAGCGGGAACGCCTGCGGGTCGCCCGTCAGCCAGAACAGGGAGCCGAAACGGCGCGCATCGTTGAAGCGCAGTGTCATATCGCTTTCGAGCACGATGTCGACATGATCGTGCGTTTGCGCCGGCGTATCGGCCGGCACCACGCGCAGCCGGCCGGACATGCCGAGATGCAGGCAGACATGCCCGGTATCGGCGGCGAACAACAGGTATTTGGCGCGGCGGCGAACGCCGTGAATGGTCTGGCCGGGCAGGTCACACGCCAGCGCTGCCGACACCGGCCAGCGCAGCTGCGGCTGGCGTACGATCACCGTGCGCACACGCTGGCCGGCCACATGCGGCTCCACGCCCGCGCGGGTGGTTTCGACTTCGGGTAGCTCGGGCATGCCGATATTCTGACATGCGCGACATGGCCGGACACGATGCGCTTGCGTATCCGCTAATGCGCGCAGCGCAAACGCGATTGGGGGGCGTATTCAGGGGGCGGCGACTTGGAATCGCTCGAGTCGGCAACCGGAAGGAAGACGGGTGCTTTAAAATGTCTGTCCGCAGATTCGCGCAGAGGGCGGTTGGCCGGCGTCGGCCTGGAGCGGTGTCGGGCGTGTCGCCTTACTCGTCATGAATTGAGTTCCGGAGCGTTTATCTCGTGGTTTTTGCAATAAAAAAATACGTCCATAAGTGGTTTCGCCACGATTGTATCGGGAGGCAGTGACGTCGTGCACTGGGTGGCGCCTGCTTGGCTTGGCGAAGCCAACCGAGCCCAACCGCCTTCTGCGTGAATCTGCGTCGATCTGCGGATAAAAATCCCCGTGGAACTACGCGTCAAGGCGTCAAAGCCCGGGATGCCGGATCTCGAGCAGCGGGCCGATGCGATTGCCGGCCAGGTGATAGTCCACGCCCAGTGCCGGATCGCGCAGGATCAGGTTGGGGTGGCGTTCGATGATGTCGAGATGGCGCGGTGGGCCGTGTTCGAACACGAGCGTGACGCGCGCCAGGCGCTGGCGGCTTTGGTTGGCCGGCACGACGGTCAGCGCCCGGGCGCGCTGCCAGGCCTGCCGCGTCGCCGCGACGGCCGCCGCGCTGCGCTGACCGGCCGGTTGGGCGTGCCAATCGCCATGCGTGTCGCGATTCAGCGTGAAATGCGGCAACACCAGTTTCTTGAGTTGTCGATGTGGCGGCACCAGCGCCGGCGAGATCCAGTGCGTCCAGCCCCACTGCAGACCGGATAGATCCGGCAGGGCCGCGATCAGCAGATCGTGCGGCGTGCGGACATAGCGGCTGTCCGGGCTCGCGCCGCGTCCGCCGATATCGATCGGTGCCTGCCGATTGAACTGGACCACCAGCGCCGGGTTCTTCAGGCCGGTGGTCGCTTGGTCGATGGCATCGGGCGCATAGCGATGCCGGGCACGCCGGCCGAGCAACGACAGTACGGCCTGTCGATGCAGCCGGTCGACCGGCGCGTCGACCGGAGCGGTGAGATGCCAGGGGGCCCGCGGGCCATTGCGCTGGAGCATGACCAGGTCGCTGCCGTGGCGGACGCGGATGCGGGTGACCCGGGCCGGTGCGAGTGTGCTGATGCGCGGGAGTTGGGCCGTGTGCGGGCCGGGCGGCGCCCGGTAGGACCACCACAACGCAGCGGCGAGGCCCGCCAGCGCCAGCAGCAGGGTCGCGATCAGGACGAGCCGTCTCCTCATCGGCGTCGCCGCCACCACCAGCGCGCCACGCCGAACCCGAACAACGTACCCGGCAGGCCGACCACGAACAGCCACCAGAATGTGGAAAGCCGCGCCGGCGCCATCTGCAGATGCGCGCCCGGCGCCTTGGGCACGTCGACGGCGATCTGGGCGTCACGGCCGGCCAGCCACTGGAAGATGGCGAGTGCCAGCGTGCGATTACCCAGCTCAGGCAAGTGCCCGTTGTCCATGAAATCGCTGTCGGCGACGACGACCGCGCGTTGTTGATGCGTGCGGTCGGTGTCGTGGCGGGGGGGGCCGTTTCCGGGGGGCGGCTGCGACCGGCTCAGCGCCATGCCGAAGGTCAGTGGTCCGGCTCGGTCGCCTTGGTCGGGCTGGAAACTGATGCTGCCGCGGTCCAGCGAACCGGTTTCGAGCCAGCTGCGGGCCGGCGAGCGCAGAAATGCCTTCGAGTGCCAGGACGCGTTCGCCAGCGGCGACAGTGCGCCGGCGAAGGCGAAGACAGTAATCTGCTTAAGGTTCGCGGTGATCGGCGTGTTGGGGTAGTTGGCGACTAGCGCGATGGCCGGGCTGCCGGTGCCGAGCTTGCGGAAGTCCGGATAGACCAGCGTGCCCGTGAGCCAGTGAATACCGAGATCCTGGGCCAGCGGCGTCAGGCCGTAGCGCGGGCCGGGGTCGTCCACCCACAGCAGGTCGCCGCCCCGCTTGACGTAGGCGCGGATCATGTTGACCTCGCCCGGCAGCAGGTCGTGCTGCGGCGAGGCGATCACCAGGACCGCGGTGTTGTCCGGAATGGCGCCGGCCTTGACCAGATTCACCTGCCGGACCTTGAGGCCCTGATTGTCGAGCGCGGCGGCCAGTTTGGAATAGCCGGCGGTGGTTTTCGCGCCCGGGTCGCGCTCGCCGTGGCCGGTCAGGAACACGATCCACTTCGTGCCGCCCGGCGACAGCCGCTGCAGCGCATTGGTCACGCTGGCTTCCGAATAATCGGTGAGTATCTGTTGCCGGCCGTGGTAATGCACGACCACGGCGCCGGCCTGGCCGATGCCGAGCCTGCGCACGGTCGCCGGGTGCCGGGCCGGGTCGGCGAAGTGCAGCTGGATGCGGGGCGAGGCCCGGGTATAGCGGGCCAGTTGCTGGCGCACATCGTGGCGTTGCGGTCCGGGGTAGATATACGCGGTGAAATCGATCGGGCCGTCGTCGAGCGCGCCGATCACGCGCTGGCTGGCCGCGGTCAGGCTGTTGCGATTGCCGGCGGTCCAGTCGGTGGTGACGGCATAGCGCTGGGCCAGCCAGCCCGCGGCCACGGCCACCAGCGCGATCAGAAGCATGGTCAGGTAGGTGCTTGCGCGCATGCCCGGCGTCTCAGCGTCGTTCGGCGTCGAGACGCACGATGGTCAAGGCCAGGAAGGCGACGATGAAGATCGCGAAGTACAGCACGTCGGCCGAGGAAACGAGCCCGTGCAGCAGGGTGTCGTCGTGGCCGATGGGCGAAATACCGCCAGCGAGTCTGCCGATATCGAGCGTGGCGCCGAACACACTCGGATGCCAGTCGATACTGGCCACGGCATAAATCAGCCACAGCAGCATGAGGGCCGCCAGGCTGATCACGGCGGCCAATGTGGGTTCGCGAGTCAGCGCCGAGGCGAACAGACCGAGCGCGGCGAACGCGCCCATCACCAGCCAGAGGCCGAGCAGGCCGGCGGCGATCACGCCCCAGTCCAGCGGCGTGAACAGGGTCAATGTGGCGGGGAGCGCGCCGATCAGGAGCGCGCTCAGCGTGAGGTAGCCCATCACGCCGGCGAACTTGCCCAGCACCAGCTCGGTGGCGGAGGCCGGGGCGGCCAGCAGCAGTTCCAGCGTGCCGTTCTTTCGTTCCTCGGCGAAGGCCCGCATCGTCAGCAGCGGCACCACCAGCAACAGAATGAGGGTGGTAAAGCGGAACAGGCCGGCGCCGACCACTTCGGAAACGCCGTCGTAGGCATCCAGATGCTGCGGGTTGAGCGAGATGTCGGTCAGCGACATCACGAACAACACGCCGGCCAGCAACTGGGTGAAGCCGAGCAACGCCCAGGCCAGCGGCGAGGCGAACAGCCGCGTCGCCTCCAGCCGTGCGATCGCGATCGCGCCGCTCATGACGCGGCCCTGCCGGTGTCGTCGCCGGCACTGATCACGCGCATGAAGCGTTCCTCCAGGCTGGTCGGTCGGGGGGCCAGCATCTGCAGACCCCAACCGTGGGCCACCGCGTGTTCGGCCAGGGCGGCGCGGATATCGTGGCCGTCGACCGGGCGGATCAGCCAGCGGCCATCGCCGGCTTCGCGCACGTCCGCCACATCCGGCAGGGCGGCCAGGGTGGCGGCGTCCGGGCCGTGTGCGAGGCCGATTTCCAGCCAGCTCGCATCGGCGGCCAGCTCCGCGTGGCTGGCCGACAACGCCAGCCGGCCGCGGTCGACGATCACGATGTGCGAGGCCACGGCCTGGATCTCGCCCAGAATATGGCTGGAAATAACGACGCTGTGTTCCCGGCTCAAACGGCCGATCAACGCGCGCACGCCGATCAGCTGTGACGGGTCGAGCCCGGCGGTCGGCTCATCGAGGATAAGCACATCCGGACGATGCACGATCGCCTGGGCCAGGCCCACGCGCTGGGCATAGCCCTTCGACAGTGCGCCGATGAGCCGGCGGCCGACATCGGTCAGGCCGCAATCGATCTTGGCGGCCTCGATCGCTGCCGCGCGCCGCGCGCGCGGGATGCCATGCAGCCGGGCCGCAAAGCGCAGATATTCGTCGACCGTAAGCTCGGGGTAGACGGGCGGCCGTTCAGGCAGATAGCCGAGATGCCGCTTGGCCGCGCGCGGGTTGTCCGCCAGGTCCGCGCCGGCAATCGCCACCCGGCCCGCGCTGGGTGCGAGCGTGCCCGCGAGCATGCGCAGGATCGTGGTCTTGCCGGCGCCGTTGGGCCCGAGCACGCCGAGCACGTCGCCCGCGGCGAGCCGCAGTTCAATATCGGCGACCACGCGCCGCCCGCCGTAATCGCGCGCCAACCCCTGCGCCGACAACAGCCAATCGCTTTCCATGTCTCCTCGCCAAGCAGCGAGCCGGCACACCCACAGGCCATGGCTCAAAGATCGCCAGTCTACCCAAGGGCCGGGCCGGCGGGCTGTTACGTCACGGAAAAAGACCGGGGCCGGACACGAAAAAGCCGGCGCGCGGCCGGCTTTTCCTGCAAGCAATCGCGATGCGATTACTTGATCTTGGCTTCCTTGAAGACCACGTGCTTGCGCGCCTTCGGATCGTACTTCTTCATCTCGAGCTTGTCGGGACTGTTCCGCTTGTTCTTGTACGTGGTGTAGAAGAACCCGGTGTCGGCGGTCGAGACCATGCGAATCTTTTCGCGCATTATGGAACCTCTGATTTATTCGTACACGGATCGCGTCTGAGTCCCGAGCCGTTCGTCTGCAAGGCGCCCGGCGAAGCGCCGTGGCAGGACCCACGGTCGAGACGGGCAACGCTGCAGGCGGGCGGCTCGGGCCAGACCCTCCGGGCCGGCTTTGCGCGCGCGTCTGAGCAGCGTCATTCGTCGTTCATTTACTGAAAGTAAACCTCTCTCCTCATTCCTCGCCAGACGCGCGCGCAAAGCCGGCGCGATCGCGTACGAATGAATCAGAGGTTCCTAAACCTTCTCCCCACGCTTACGCAGATCGGCAAGCACGCTCTCGATGCCTTGACGATCGATGATACGCATGCCCTTGGATGAGACCCGAAGACGCACATAGCGTTGCTCGGCCTCAACCCAGAAACGGTGCCAGTGCAGATTGGGCACAAAGCGCCGCTTGGTCTTGTTGTGGGCGTGCGAAACGTTGTAACCGGTAATCGGCCTCTTGCCGGTTACCTGACAAATCTGGGACATGCTTGATCTCCTGGTCGCGCGCAAGTCGGCGTCGGCGAGCCGCGTATTTAAGCATTTAACGCATCGGCGTACAACCGCCGCAGCGCAGTTTTTTTCCGGATAAGGAAAACACCCCGCGAGGCGGGGTGTTTTAGGCCGTCGCAGGCGGATGCGGCGGCCGAGCGTGCAGCCTACAACCTAGAAGGTGTAGCGCGCGCCGACATTGACTTCGTTGTGGAAGTCCTGGTTGTTCGAGCCGATGTTCAGGTCGGAACGATCGTAACCCGCGGTCAGGGCGTAATGCTGATCCGAGTCGAGGTAACCGACCAGTTGCACGCCATACTTGAAGCCATCCGGCTTGCCGTAGTCCACGCCGTCACCGGACAGTTCGCCGTAGTCGACATAAGTCGCGTGCGGATTGATCTCGACCTGCGGGGCGACCATCCAGCGCAACCCGGCCGTGAGGCCGAAGCCCGTGCCGGTGACATCCCGCGTGCCGACGGTGTTGTAAAGACCCAGGCGCTCGTAGTTCACGGTGCCGTAGTAGCCGATACCCGTGCCCTTGCGGCCGCCGTAGTCGTAGAAGCCCTGGGCACCCACGCCGAAAAACGCGCGGTTCACGTCCTCGCCGCTGTGATCGACGTCCAGACGGTCGTAGCCGCCCTGGACGATTATGTGGGACGGCAGCTGGTAAGAGCCCCGGAAGCCGAAGCCATTGAAGTCGTGCCCGGTGCCGGCGAGGTGGCCGGTCGGGATGTAATCGCCCTGAAGATACGTGTAACCCGGGCCATCGGTTTGTGTCGTGGACGTCAGAAAACTCGGCGCCGCCATGGCAGAGGCGGCGGGGAGCATGGTGGCGCCCAGGATAAATGCGGCTTTTTTCATTTCTTTCTCCAAACTTAACAATCAGATAGGGGGTCCGATCGCCGGAGACATTATGAAGCCGTGGCTAAATTGTCAATAAAAAATTAAACAATCATTACGATAGTATTTTGTGTATTTTACATCATTCCCCGCTCGGCGAGGCTGGTCGTCGCTTCGCGGGCGAGGATGACGTGGTCCAGCACACGGATATCGACCAGTCCCAGCGCATCGGTCAGGCGCCGGGTGATGTCCCGATCCGCCGGGCTCGGCTCGGCGACACCCGATGGATGGTTGTGCGCCAGGATCACCGCCGCGGCATTGTGTGCCAGCGCGGCCTTGACCACTTCCCGCGGGTAGACCGCCGCACCGTCGATCGTGCCGCGAAACAACTCCTCGAATGCGATCACGCGGTTTCGGTTGTCCAGAAACACGCAGGCGAAGACTTCGTGCTCGGACCGGGCCAAGTGCAGCGCAAGGTAGGCGCGGGTGGCTGACGGATCGCTTAATACGTCGCGCTTGCGGATCGTCTCCCCGGCATGGCGCCGCGCCATTTCCAGAACCGCCTGCAGCTGCACGTACTTGGCTTCGCCAAGCCCGCGGCCGGCGGTGAAGCTCGCGCGGTCGGCGGCCAGCAGGGCATCGAGGCTGCCGTAGTCGGTGAGCAGGCGCCGGGCGAGATCGACCGCGCTCATGCCCGTCACGCCGGTGCGCAGAAAGATCGCCAGCAACTCCGCGTCCGACAGCGCGGCGGCGCCGCGTTCGAGCAGTTTTTCGCGTGGCCGCTCCGTGGCCGGCCAGTCCGTGATACGCATTCTCATCCCCGTCTGTCGTTGTTCGACCCGGCCCATGGAGCGACCGGCCGTCCCGGGTACAATAGAGCCCATGCAAGCACTGGCCCAACGTCGCGTGCTGCTCGGGGTGACCGGCAGCATCGCCGCCTACAAGACGCCGATCCTGGTGCGCCGTCTGGTCGAGGCCGGCGCCGAGGTCCAGGTGGTGATGACCCCGGCGGCGAAACGGTTCGTCACGCCGATGACCCTGGCGGCCGTTTCCGGCCATCCGGTGCGTGACGACCTCTGGGATGAATCCGCCGAGCTGGCGATGGGCCATATCGAGCTGGCGCGCTGGGCCGAGCTGGTCCTGATCGCGCCCGCCAGCGCCGACATCCTGGCGCGGCTGGCACTCGGCCGCGCAGACGATTTGTTGACCACCCTCTGTCTGGCCACCACCGCTGATATGGTGGTGGCGCCGGCCATGAATCATGTGATGTGGGCGCACCCGGCCACGCGTGCGAACATGACGACACTGGCCGAGCGCGGAGTGACCTTTATCGGCCCGGACACCGGCGAGCTGGCCGAGCGCGAGTCCGGCGCCGGGCGCATGAGCGAGCCCGAGGCGATCCGGGATGTGTTGATCGCCCGTTACAGCGCCGCACGCGGGGCGCTCGCCGGGCGGCGTGTGGTGGTCACCGCGGGGCCCACGCGGGAGGCGCTCGATCCGGTGCGCTATCTGACCAATCGTTCGTCGGGGCGCATGGGCTACGCGCTGGCCGCGGCATGCGCGGCGGCGGGGGCCGAGGTCACGCTGGTGTCCGGGCCGACGACACTGGCTGCCCCGGCGGCTGTCGCGCGCATCGACGTGGAATCGGCCGGCCAGATGTACGATGCGGTGATGGCCGCGATGCCCGGTGCGGATGTCTTCATCGGCGCGGCGGCGGTCGCCGACTACCGCCCGGCCGAGGTGGCCGGCGATAAGATCAAGAAATCCGACGGCGATGCCACGCTGCGCCTGGCGCGTACCGCCGACATCATCGCCGCGGTCGCGCGGGCCTGGCCGGGCGCCTTCACGCTCGGCTTCGCCGCCGAGACCACCGGCATGGAAGCCGCCGCGCGCGACAAGCGCCGGCGCAAGGGGCTGTCCATGATCGCCGGCAACGTGGTCGGCCCGGACCAGGCCTTCGGCCGCGACGACAACGAACTGCTCGTGATCTGGGACGGCGGCGAGAAACGCCTGGCGCGGGCGGCCAAGGCCGATCTGGCCCGCGATCTGGTCGCCCTGATCGGCGAACGCCTGACCTAACACCCTCGAAGGATTCGGAACATTCGATGACACAACTGCAGGTGAAACGCCTCGACGCGCGGCTCGGCCGCGACTTTCCCATGCCGGCGCGCGCCACCGCCGGCTCGGCCGGCATCGACCTGCGCGCGATGATCGCCGCGCCGCTGTCGCTTGCGCCCGGTCAATGCGAACTGCTGCCCAGTGGTCTGGCGGTGCATATCGCCGATCCGAACCTGGCCGGGCTGATCCTGCCGCGCTCGGGGCTGGGCCACAAACACGGCATCGTGCTCGGCAACGGCACCGGCCTGATCGACTCCGACTATCAGGGCGAACTCAAGGTCTCGGTCTGGAACCGCGCCGATGTGGCCTACACCATCGAACCCGGCGAGCGCATCGCGCAGTTCGTGCTCATCCCCGTGGTTGCGGCCGAGCTCGCCGTGGTCGACGAATTCGACGAAAGCACGCGCGGCGCGGGCGGCTTCGGCTCGACCGGCGCGGCGTGATCCGATGACGATCGGCGACGGCACGACGTTGCTCGCTATCGACCATGTGCATGTGTTTGTGGCCGATTGTGCTGCCGCGCGCCAGTGGTATGCACGCGTGCTCGGGTTGACGCCCGTGCCCGAACTCGAGTTCTGGGCGCGCGAGGGCGGCCCGCTGGCGTTGTCGAACCCGGCGCGCACGGTCACGCTCGCCCTGTTCGAGCAGAGCGAATCGGTGCATCGGGCCATCATCGCCCTGCGCGTGAGCGGCGCCGATTTTCTCGCCTGGCAGCGCGACCTGTCCGCCGCGCCCGATCTGGCCGTGCGCCGGGCGGACCACGCGGTATCGTGGTCGCTGTATTTTGCCGATCCCGATGGCAACCGGTTCGAGATCACCACCTATGATCATGCGGCCGTGGCCGCGGTCATGGCCGACAACTGAGTCCGGTCGATGGAGCACAAAAGACGTATGTCCCTGGATCCCGAAGCCGCCGCCCGCGTGGCCCGCGTACTCGGCGAAGCGCTGCCCTACATCCGCCGTTTCGCCGGCAAGACCGTCGTCATCAAGTATGGCGGCAACGCCATGACCGATCCGGAGCTGAAATCCGGTTTCGCGCGCGATATCGCGCTCATGAAACTGGTCGGCTTCAACCCGGTGGTGGTGCACGGCGGCGGCCCGCAGATCGGCAAGGTCCTGGCGCGGGTCGGCAAGCAGACCGAGTTCATCAAGGGCATGCGGGTCACCGATGCCGACACCATGGACGTGGTCGAAATGGTGCTCGGTGGCCTGGTGAACAAGGAAATCGTCAACCTCATCAACCAGCACGGCGGCCGCGCCGTGGGCCTGACCGGCAAGGACGGCAACCTCATCACCGCGCGCAAGCTGACCCTGGTCGAAGACGCAACTGATCTCGGCTTTGTCGGCGAAGTCGCCGGCATCGACCCGGGCATCGTCAAGCATCTCGAGGCCGACGACTTCATTCCGGTGATCGCCCCGATCGGGGTCGGCGCCGACGGGCGCAGCTACAACATCAACGCCGACCTGGTGGCGGGCCGGATCGCCTCGGTGCTCAAGGCGGAAAAGCTGATGCTGCTGACCAACACGCCGGGCGTGCTGGATGCCGAAGGCCGTCTGCTGACAGGGCTGACGCCCGAGCAGGTCCGCAAGCTCATCGACGCCGGCGTCATCCACGGCGGCATGCTGCCCAAGATTCAGTGCGCGCTGGATGCCGTGGCCGACGGCGTGCGCGCGGCGCATATCGTGGACGGCCGGGTGGAGAACGCCGTTTTGCTCGAGCTGTTCACCGATGCCGGGGTGGGGACGCTGATCGGCGATTCCGGCGCGCCGCGGCCGGTATCGGATACGCCGACACCGGCCTGAGCCCGGTCGACAAAACAAATCACAAGTGCCCGCGCGCCCGGAGAACTTCATGGCTGGGTTCAAGGGTCACTGGCGTATCGTCTGGATGCAAACATGGGACGAAGACTTCATCGACCTCGTCCAGCCGGGCTATTTCCGTTTTGCCGATGATTCGGGTGAATTCGCCTTCGGCGCCGTGATCGACACCCGCTACGCCGATAACGGCCGTCGCGTGGATTTTTCCTGGCAACGCAGCGATGAAGGCGACGACGTCAGCGGTCGCGGCTGGCTATCCCTGACGGACCAGGACACGGGCGAAGGCCGGTTGTTCATCCATCTCGGCGATGATTCGGCTATTCGTCTCGAACGACAGGCATGATGAGCCGGCAACAGAGATTGGCCGACCTGAAGAGGCGGCGCAGTACAGGCTGACGTGATATGCCCGCCGATTTCGGACGCACCTGGTGGGGCCGGCAATGGCTGGCTGCCTTCGACGGTATCGATCAGAGCAACCGGCTGCCGCGTGGCCGGCGCTATGCCAATAACGGCTCGGTCCGCGCGGTCGACATCGCCGGCGGCACGGCGGCCGCCCGCGTACTGGGCACGCGACCCACACCGTACCGGGTCCGTATCGCGCTGCCGGCATTTTCCAAGGTCGAGCGGCAGACCGTGCTGGACACGGTGCAAGCCGATCCAGTGCTGTTGTCGCGCCTGCTCAACCGCGAACTGCCGGCGCATGTCCTGACACGGCTCGGCGCGCGCGGTATCCGGCTGTTTCCGCGCTCCTGGCGTGACCTGACCGCGCGTTGTTCCTGTCCCGACGACGCGCTGCCCTGCAAGCACATCGCGGCGGTGATCTATCTGATCGCCAACGAAATCGACAAGGATCCGTTCGTCGTGTTCGCGCTGCATGGGCTGGATCTGGCCCAAACACTGCAGGCGCAGATGGGCGTGGCCCCCGACTCGCTCACCACGCTGCCCGTGTTGTCGGAGGACTGGTCGCGCGAGCCGGCGATCGAGCATTTCGAGCCGCCATCGGCCGAGGCCTTCGCCGCGCTCGATTTATCTCGGATTCCGGCGCTCGAGTCACGGATTTTCACGATTCTCTCGGCCCGGCCGCTGTTTCATCGCAAGGATTTCCGCCAGATTCTGGCCACGCATTACAAACGCGCGCGAAGAGCCGCCCGGGCGTATGATCGCGAGGCCGACACGCCATGGTCCGAGGCCGAGCGGGTTACCCGGCTGACCGCCGTCATCGACGACAGCGGCGGCCTGATCGAGATGCGCGGCGACCACGGGCGCCTGTTCAAGCCAGTACATAAAAAACGCGCCCCGGATGACTTCGAGGCGTTCCTGGCCGGGCTGCATGCCGTGCCGGCCGAGCGCGAGCCGCGGCTGGCCCATCGCGTGGCCCTGTGGCGCACATTGCTGCGCTTCGCGCTCAAGCTGATCGAGCAGGGCGCCTTCGTGCCCGCCGTGGCCGCGGACAGCCGCGGCGCGACGGTCGTGACATGGCAGCCGGCACGCCTGGCCGAGCCGGTCGCGGATCTGTTCGAGCACCTGTGCGCGCTGTGTCCGCCGGATCTGGTGCAGCTGGAACGGGGGCGACTGGAAAGCGGCAAGTCACGCCGGCGCGAGCCGGCCTATGCCGATGCGCCCACCCAGATCGGCGCCGCCCTGGGCGTGCTGCTCGGCTTCTTCGTTCGCGCCGGTTTCCAGAGCACGGCCGAATCGCGGCAGGATGACGCGATCAAGCGGGTATTCTTCACCGGCCAGCCGGTGCGTTTCGAGTCCTTCGAGACGCACCGGACGCCGTCGTTGATCGCCCACTGGCTGCGCCGCCTGAGCCTGGGCGAACGCGCGCACCGGCTGCATTTGCGGGTCGACGAGCCGGGCGAGGACCAGCTGGCCGTGGCGCTGACGGTCGAGCGCGACGACGGCTTCCAGCCGATTGCGGACTGGCTGGCCGAGACGCCCGGCGGACCCGCCCGGGCCGACGTGCTCGCCGATCTGGCGGTGCTGGCGGATTACTTCCCGGATATCGAACAGTTGTATGCAGGCGAGGCGGGCACGCCGGGCACCGACGAGACACCCGAACAGACGCTGGTCTATAGCCTCGAGGCCTTCACCCCGATCCTGCGCGACGTGCTGCCGGCGCTGCGCATGCTGGGTATCGGCGTGATCCTGCCCAAGGCGCTGCGCAATCTGGCCCGGCCCCAGGCCAGCCTGTCGTTGTCGAGTGCGGACAGCGAGTCGGCGGTCAGTTATCTCAACCTCGATCAATTGCTGACGTTCGATTGGCAGGTGGCGATCGGCGATCGCCATATCTCGGTTGACGAATTCCGGCGGCTGGTCGAGAACGCCGCGGGCCTGGTGCGGATCATGGATCAATACGTCATGGTCGACGCACAAGAGACACGTCGCCTGCTCGACAAACTGGACACGCCACCGGCCGAACTGTCGCGCGCCGAGTTGCTGCAGGCCGGCCTGTCCGGCGAACTCGACGGCGCCGCGGTCGCCGCCAGCGAGGACGCCCGGGCCCTGTTCGATCAACTGATCCGGCCGCAATCGCCGCCGCCGGTGCCGGCCACGCTCGACGCCCGCCTGCGGCCGTATCAGCAGCGCGGCTTCGAGTGGCTCGCCGAAAACGCCCGGCTGGGCTTCGGCAGCCTGCTGGCCGACGACATGGGGCTGGGCAAGACCTTGCAGGTGATCGCGCTGTTGGCGCATCTGAAAGCGACCCATCGGCTCGACCAGGCGAGCGCGCTGATTGTCGTGCCGACCCCGCTGCTGACCAACTGGCGCCACGAGATCGCGCGTTTTGCGCCGGACCTGACGGTGCAGATCTACCACGGCCCGAATCGCCAGCTCGACCGGGCCGGCCACGACGTGGTGCTGACCAGCTACGGCCTGGCGCGCTCGGATGCCAAGACAGTGGCCCGGCCGCGCTGGGCGCTGGTGGCCATCGACGAGGCCCAGAACATCAAGAATCCGGCGGCCGCCCAGACCAGGGCGGTCAAGCGCCTCAAGGCCGATATCCGGATCGCGTTGTCCGGCACCCCGGTGGAGAATCGTCTGCGGGAATACTGGTCGGTATTCGATTTCATCAATCCGAAAGTTCTGGGCAGCCAGAAACGTTTCGCCCAAATGTTCGCCCAGCCGATCGAGCGCGACCGCGACCAGGCCGCGCTGGATAAATTCCGTGCCATCACCGCGCCGTTCATCCTGCGCCGGCTCAAGACCGACCGATCCATCATCGCCGACCTGCCGGACAAGATCGAAGCCAATCGCTATTGCCGGCTGTCCGCGGAACAGGCCTCGCTGTACCAGAACACCGTGGACACCATCATGCAGGAGCTGGCCGAGGCCGAGGAGGGCGTCGAGCGGCGCGGCATCATCTTCAAACTGCTCAATGCCCTCAAGCAGATCTGCAACAGCCCCGCCCAGTTCGCCGGCCGCGAGACCGCCGATATCGAAGCTTCCGGCAAGCTCGCTGCGTTCATGGGCATCCTGCGCGAAATCGATGCCGCCGGTGAAAAAGCCCTCATCTTCACCCAGTACACGACGATGGGCCGGCTGCTGGCCGCAGCACTCGGCGACGAACTCGGCATCGACGCCCCGTTTCTGCACGGCGGGCTCACCCGCAAGCAGCGCGACGGCCTGGTCGATGCGTTCCAGGGCGAGGGTGGCCCGCGCGCCCTGATCGTCTCGCTCAAGGCCGGCGGCACGGGCCTGAACCTCACCGCGGCCAGCCAGGTCATCCACTACGACCTGTGGTGGAACCCCGCGGTCGAGGCCCAGGCCACCGATCGCGCCTATCGCATCGGCCAGCGCCGCAATGTCATCGTCCATCGCCTGATCACGGAAAACACCTTCGAAGAGAAAATCGATGCCATGATCCAGTCGAAAAAAGAGCTGGCCGACCTGACCGTGGCCAGCGGCGAGCGCTGGATCACCGATCTGTCCGACGCGGAGTTGCAAGATCTGGTGAGTTTGTGAGCTTGGTTTGCTGAGCGCAGCTCGACTTTGGCGTATGTCTGCCGAGCGTTCAGCCGGGCGTTAAATACTCGGCATGGGGCATTCCGGGGGTGCGTTTTGTTTGCGGACGTTTTCTGGTCAATTGTATTATTGTAGTTTTAAAGCTACACTTTAATACGTGGATATCAAGCAGACAGTCGAGTTTGCGCACTGGCTTGATGGTCTAAAGGACAAACGAGCGCAGCTACGCATTGATATCCGCATCCGCCGCTTGGCTGATGGCAATCCGGGCGAGCACCGTGATCTGAAAGGCGGCGTCAGCGAACTGAAAATTCGCGAAGGCAAGGCCTACCGGGTGTATTACACCAAGCGCGGTAGCGAACTGGTGATCCTTCTATGCGGGGGCGACAAATCCAGCAAAACGAAGCAACAGGCCGACATCGCGAAAGCGCAACGGCTCGCTGCGAATCTGGGTGAAACCGATGAGTACTGAGACCATTCCATTCGACCCGTCCCGGCATCTCGATACAACAGCCGACATGGCGATGTATCTGGATATGGTCCTTGAATACAATGACGGCCGTCTGCTTTCCCAGGCGTTGGGCGACATCGCGCGGTCGCGGGGCATGAGCGATCTGGCGCGCCAGACCGGCTTGTCGCGCGAGTCGTTGTATCGCGCCCTGTCGGACCAGGGCAATCCGAATCTGGCGACTCTCATGAAGATATTTAACGCGCTCGGCCTGCGCTTGTCCGTCAAGGAGCGTGAGGAACCCGAGACGCAGACTACGACTTAAGGAGATATCTCGAAGCACGGGGGGCGGCAAACGTTAAGTGGTGAACCCGGCGGTCGAAGATAAAAAAATGCGGCCGAAGTGCTTAACGCATCGAGCCAGCGCGCAAGGATAGCTTATGAGCGATACGACCAACGCCGCCGATCTGTTCCGCCACGTCAGCGCCGAACGGGCGACGGCCTATCGCGCCGTGCTGGATGCGTTCGCCGCCGCCAAGCGCCAGTTTCGTCTGCATCTGCGCCCCGACGAGGTGCGCGCGGAAGCGCGCTGGCCGGACGGCGGAATCCCTACGCCGGAGGAAGTCCAGAGTCTGCTGGCCCAGCTCGTGGAATGGGGCAACCTGCGTGCCCAGGCCGATACCGCGCGCGTTTCCACCATCGAGGATTTCTATCGCGCCAAGTTTCTCTATCAACTCTCGCGCGAGGGCGAGGCGGTGGAAACCGGGCTGGCGGCCTTCGCGCAGGCGCTGGAGCGCCGCGCCGAGCTGCAGACGGTGGCGCTGGAGGATATTCAGACCCAGCTGGCCGCGTTGCAGCGGCTGGCTGGCGAAGACCCGCTCGACGGTGCTCGGATTCACCAGACCCTGCGCGAGCTCGTGCATGTGTTCGAGGGGCTGGCCGACAACGCCGAGGATTTCATGGCCGGGCTGGCGCGCACGGTGGAGTTGCAGGCCGCCGATGCGGCCACCGTGGTCGCTTACAAGGACCGGCTGATCGATTATCTGGAGCGCTTCATCGGCGATCTGGTGGCCGCCTCCGGGCGCATCGCCGAAACCATCGCCGCGCTCGAGCCGGCCGACGAACTGCTGCGCCTGGCCGCGGCCCGTGAAGCCCGGGATGCCGCGCCCGGAGACGATCAGGCCAGTGACGAGGCGGTCGAACGCGCGCTCGCGGCCTGGCGCGAACGCTGGGCCGGCCTGCGTGGCTGGTTTCTGCGCAGTGACGACGGCCCGTCCCAGGCCCAGCGCCTGCGCGCGCGGGCCCGCTCGGCGATTCCGCGGCTGTTGTCGGCGATCGCGCGGGTCAACGAGCGCCGCACCGGACGCAGCGACCGCACCGCCGATTATCGCGAACTGGCGCGCTGGTTCGCCGATACCCGGGACGAAGCCGATGCGCATCGGTTATGGCGGGTGGCATTCGGTTTGTCGCCGGCGCGTCATCTGGCGCTTACCGTCGAAGACGATGTGGCCGCGACCACGCCCTGGATCGATTCGCCCGCTATCGCCATCGAGCCCACCCTGCGCGAACGCGGCCGCCTGCCCAGCGCCGGCGGCTCGCCCAAGGTACGCGATCGCAGCGTCGAAAAAGCCTGGCTGGCCGAAAAGATCGCCGCCGAGGATGCCCAGATCGCCGCGGCGCGCGAGCGCCTGACCACCGATGAGATCACCCGCCTGTCCGAGATCGGCCGCCTGGATCGCCACGCTTTCGCACTGTTTCTCGACGTGCTCGGCGAAGCGCTCGCCGCCATGCGGGAGCCGGGCGCGCGTATCGAGCGGCTCACCTCCGACGGCAGCCTGGCGCTGACGCTCGCACCCATCGACGACGCACCCGTGGTGACCATCGAAACCGAGAACGGCGGCTTTGCCGGGCGCGATCACTGGCTGCATGTGCGGGCGGTGGATTGACCGTCGCGGCGCTTGTCCTGCGTGGTAAACACAGGTTTCGGGACGTCCTCCAAAAGGCACACGATGTGCTAGATTTCTCCGATGAAGGTCATATCATGGAGTCGGGAAAAGAACGCGCTTCTGAAAGCCGAGCGGGGTGTTTCATTCGAGGACGCGGTTTTCCACATCATGGCTGGCGATGTGCTCGATACGATAGAGCATCCGAATCAAGCGCGTTATCCCGGCCAACAGATCCATGTCCTGGAGATCGAGGACTACGTCTATCTGGTGCCGTTCGTTGAGACGGAAGACGAGGTTTTTCTGAAAACGATCATTCCGAGCCGCAAGGCGACCCGAATCTATCGAGGTGGCAGGAAATGAACAAGCTGGACCCGGAAGAAAAAGAAATTCTGGACGCGTTCGAAGCCGGGAAGGTCCGGCACGCCCAGGATGCACCGGAAACGAAGAAGCGACATCAAGCCTACGCCGAGGCCATGTTCAAGAAGGATGCGCGGATCAATATACGGATTACTTCCAGGGATCTGCGTGGACTGCAAAAGAAAGCCTTGGCCGAAGGCATGCCGTATCAGACGCTGGTCGCCAGCATCCTGCACAAATACGTGGAAGGCCGGCTGCACGAACGCGGCGATTGAAGGCGCGGGAATGTTGTCGAGTAATCGAATGAAAGCAGGCGCCTGATGGCCGAAGCCGCCGTCATCGACGCCAGAACCCGCGAGATTGACGAGCAGCGCCAGCGCGCGCTGCGCGCATTGCTGGCGCGCCCCTTGATGCCTGCCGACGACCGGGTGTTTGGCCTGGTCCGCGCCCATGCCGACTATCTGCGCACCTGGTTCGCCCGCGAATGCGGTTGGGTGCTGCGCGTCGAGCGCGGACACGCGCGGCTGGCCAAGCGCGCGGCCGATGTGAATGATGCCAGCCGCGGCGCCCGCGAGTTCAACCGCAACCGGTACATCCTGCTGTGTCTGGCGCTGGCGGTGCTGGAGCGCGAGGATGTGCAGATCACCCTGGCGCGGCTGGGCGAACGCCTGATGGTCGAAGCGCTGGATTCGCAACTCGCAGCCAGCGGGTTCGTGTTCGCGCTCGATCGCCAGACCGAGCGCCGCGATCTGGTCGCGGTCTGCCGGCTGTTGCTGGCGCTCGGCATCATCTCCCGTGTGGCCGGCGACGAGCAGGCCTATATCAATCAGTCCGGGGACGCCCTCTACGATATCCACCGGCCCCTGCTGGCGGGGGTACTGGCCGGCGACCGCGGGCCGTCGGCGGTGGCTGACGCCGGAACCCTGGAGGCGCGGCTGGCCGCGTTGGCGGCCGATAATCTCGCCGAAGGCGAGGATGCGCGCCGCACCGCGCTGCGGCATCGGCTGTCGCGGCGGTTGCTGGACGATCCGCTGTTGTATCTGGACGAGCTCGATACCGACGAGCGCGAGTATTTCCTGAACCAGCGCGGCCCGATGGGCCGGCGCCTGGCCGAGGCGACGGGCCTTGCCGCCGAGCATCGGGCCGAGGGCACGGCGCTGGTCGATGCGCGCGGCGAACTCACCGATGTCGCCCTGCCGCAGCAGGGCACCGATGCCCACGCCACATTGTTGCTGGCCGAATTCCTGGCTGCGCGTCTTCGTGCCGGCCAGAGCGGGCCGGTGCCGGAGGCCGAAGTGCTGGCCTTCATGCGCGAGGCCGCCCGCGAGCACCGCAAGTACTGGCGCAAGGCCGCACAGGAAAGCGGCGCCGAGCGCACACTGGCGGCGGCCGCGCTGGAACGTCTGGAAGCCCTGCGTCTGATCCGCCGTGCCGATCAGACCATCGAGCCGCTGCCCGCCATTTGCCGTTTCCGGCTCGGCGAAGCGCGCGTGACGAAACAGAGCGATTTGTTGTCCGATCTATGAACCATCCCGAATCCGATGCCGGCGCCGCGCCGCGGCCGACAACCGCCCGCTGGCAGCCGCTGCGGCTCGGCCTGGTCGAGCTGTACCACTACGACGCCGAGGAATTCTGGTTCGAGGACGGCCATCTGCTGCTCCGCGGCAACAATGGCACCGGCAAGTCGAAGGTGCTGTCGCTGACGCTGCCGTTTCTGCTCGATGCCAGCCTGTCGTCGGCGCGGCTGGAGCCGGACGCCGACCCGGGTAAGCGCATGGACTGGAACCTGCTCATGGGCGGACGCTTCGAGCGGCGCACCGGTTATGCCTGGATCGAGTTCGGTCGGGTCGAGGACGACGGGACGCCGCGCTTCACCACCCTCGGCTGCGGCCTGCGCGCCACCGCGGGGCGAAGCGGGGTGGACTCCTGGTTTTTTCTCACCGAGCAGCGCGTCGGCTTTGAGCTGGCACTGGTCACCGACCAACAGACCGTGCTCACCCGCGACCGGCTGGCCGAAGCGCTGGGCAGCCACTGCGTGCATACCACCGCGCGCGATTACCGGCGCGCGGTCGACGAGCGCCTGTTCGGGCTGGGCCCGGAGCGTTACCGCGCGCTGATCGATACCCTCATTCAATTGCGCCAGCCGCAGCTGTCCAAACAGCCGAATGAGAACAACCTCTCGGCGGCGCTGTCGCAGGCGTTCCCGCCGCTGGACCGGGCGGTGCTGGAAGACGTGGCCGAGGCCATGACCCAGCTCGATGAATATCGCGACGAGTTGGATGATTATCGCGCCATGCAAGCCGCGGTCGCGCAGTTCAATGCCACCTACGGCCGCTATGCGCGCATTCTGGCGCGCCGGCGGGCCCGCGACTTGCGCCAGGCCCAGACCGCGTTCGACAACGCCAGCGGCGAGGCGCGCGCGGCCCGCGAGGCGCTGGCCGCGGCCCAGGCCGCGCTCGAGGCCAGCCAGCAGCAGGTCGACGATACGGAAAGGCGCGCGGCCGAAACCGCCAGCCAGATCGAAGTGCTCAAGGACAGCCCCGAGATGCGCAGCGCCCGCGAGCTGCATCGGGCCCAGAGCGCAGCCGAAGACGCCGAGCGCGCCGCGGCCGAGGCCCGGCGCGATCACGAGGCCGCCCGGCGCCGGCACGAACAGGACGTCGCCAGCCTGGAACGGCGCGAACAAGCCTGTCGTGAATCGCGCGACGGGCTGGCCCGCGCCATCGCCGCCACCGAGCAGCACGCCGACCCTGCTGGCCTGGGCGCCGCCCACCGGCAGAGCTGGGGCGAGACCACGGCGCCGGATGCGCTGGGTGGCCTGGACCCGGCCGCGCGCCAGGAGATTGCTGCCACCCAGAATGGTCTCGCCACCCGGCGCGAGCAGCAGATCGCCCAGATCCGGCGCAACCTGGCGGCGGTCGACACGGCCGGCCAGCAGCACCTGCAGGCCCAGCACGAACGCGACGCGCGGCTGGCCGACAGCGAGGCCGCCGAACAAGCCGTCGGTGACGCGCGCGCTGCGCAGCAGGCCGCCGCCGAAACCCATGTCGCCGACTGGCAGCGCTTTGCCGAGCGCGTGGCCGCCACGCTGGATGCGGATACGGCGCGGGCCTGGCCGGATGCCGACGAAGCGCTGGCCGACTGGGTCAACAGCCTGGACGGCGAATCGCCGCTGGAAACCCATACCCAGGCCGTGGCCGAACGCGAGCGCCAGCGTCTGGCCGAGCGCGTCGGCGACCTCAATCAGCAGCGCGCGGCCGTCGCCGCCGAGCGCGCGCCGTTGCTCGAAGAACAGGCGCGGCTGCGCGAGGGCGGCGAGCAAGCACCGCCGGCCCCGATGACCCGCGACGCCGATCGCGGCCAGCGTCCCGGCGCGCCGCTGTGGCAGCTGGTCGATTTCCGGCCCGGCGTGGATGACGCCACGCGGGCCGGCATCGAAGCCGCGCTGCAGGCCGCCGGCGTGCTCGATGCCTGGGTCAGCCCGGCCGGCGAGTTGCTGGCGCCGGACACCCACGATCTGTGGCTGGTCGATCGCCCGGCGCAGCGCCACAACCTCGGCGCGTTCCTGGATGTGGTCGTGGATGCCGGCGATCCGGCGGCCGCTGCCATCAACACCGACCGGGTCGCGTCGATTCTGGCCGCGGTGGCGGTTGCCGAGGACGATGTGGCGCCGGCCGAATTCTGGTTGGCCGTGGACGGTCGCTATCGGTTCGGCCCGGCGCGCGGCGCCTGGGCCAAGCCGGCGGCCCAGTATATCGGCGCCGCGGCGCGCGAAGCCGCCCGCCGCCAGCGCCTGCAAGCGATCGAGACGGAACTCGCCGAGCTGGCCGCGCGCGATGAACGCATCGCCGCCGCGCTGGGTGAGCTCGGCCGCGAACGTCAGCAGCTGAAGGACCTGCTGGCCGCACGCCCGGGCGCGGATGCGCTGCGCTCCAGCCATGCCGAACTGGCGGCCAGCGAACGCAGCGCCGCCAGCGCGCGCCAGCGCCTGGCCGAAGCCGAGGATCGGCTGCAGCGCGCCCGCAGCGTCCTCGATCGGGCGCGCGAGGCGTTGCAGATGGATGCCGACGACGCCCGCCTGCCCGCCGAGCCCGAGGCGCTGGACGCGGTCGCCGCGCATCTGGCCGACTATAAGCTGGCGATTCGTGACGCGAAGGCCGCGCTTCGCGAGCACGCCCAGGCCCTGGCGGAGCGCGCCGAGCAAAGCACACGCGAACAGGCCAGCCGGGCGGATCGCGACCGCGCCGCCGCGCGTGCCCGCGAGCAACAACAACAGGCCGAACAGGCCGCCGCCCGCCACCGCGAATTGCAGGACACCGTCGGCGCCAGCGCCGAGGAAGTGCTGACGCGACTGAACGCCCTGGAGCGCGAACAGCGCACACTCGGCGAGACCCTGAAAACCGCGCGCGCGGAACTCACCCAGGCCAACAAACAGCTTGGCGGCGCCGAGCAGGCGGTCACCGATACACGGGCCCAGCTCGAAGCGCGCCAGAGCGAACGCGCCGAGGCGGTGGCCGCGTTTCAGGCTTTTGCCGAGACCGGCCTGCTGCGGGCCGCGGTACCCGATCTGCAACTGCCCGAGACCACGGCCGCGTGGACGATCGATCCGGCGTTGGCCGCGGCCCGCGGCGCCGAGGCGGCGCTGGCCGAAGTTGCCGACAGCGATGCCGACTGGCAGCGGGTGCAAAACCGTATCGGCAGCGAATTCACCGAACTGCAGCGCGCGCTGTCGGCGCGCGGCTATCACAGCGCCGGCGAGCCCACCGATCACGGTTTCGTGGTGCGGGTGACCTTCAACCAACGCAGCGAGGCCCCGGATCGGCTCCAGGCCATGCTCGACAACGAAATCGCCGAGCGTCGCAACCTGCTGACCGCGAAGGAAAGCGAAATCATCGAAAACCACCTCCAGGCGGAGGTGGCCGCACAGCTGCAGGGCCTGATGCGCGACGCCGACGCCCGGGTGCGTGCCATCAACGCCGAGCTGGACCAGCGGCCGACCTCCACCGGGGTCAAATTCAAGCTGGTCTGGCAGCCGGTGGCCGACGACGACGGCGCGTTCACTAATCTGACGGATGTGCGCGACCGTCTGCTCAACAAGGTCAGCGATGCCTGGTCGGCCGAGGACCGGGCCGCGGTCGGCGCCTTTTTGCAGCAACGCATCGCCGCCGAGCGCGACCGCGATGACGGCGCGGCGCGCATCGACCAGCTTGCCCGCGCGCTGGATTATCGCGCCTGGCATCGATTCCGCGTCCGCCGCTGGCAGGACGGCCAGTGGAAGCCGCTGTCCGGGCCGGCCTCCAGCGGCGAGCGCGCGCTGGGCCTGACCGTGCCCCTGTTCGCGGCTGCTGCCAGCCACTATGAAAGTGCGGCCGATTTCGCGCCCCGGCTGGTGCTGCTCGACGAAGCCTTTGCCGGCATCGACGACGGCGCCCGCGCCCACTGCATGGACCTGATCCGCGAATTCGATCTGGATTTCGTGATGACCAGCGAGCGGGAATGGGGCTGCTATGCCGAGCTGCCCGGGGTGTCGATCTGTCATCTGGTGCGCCGCGCCGATGTCGACGCCGTGTTCGTGTCGCGCTGGCGCTGGAACGGCCGCGCGCGCGAGCGCGCGGACGCACCGCCGGTGGCGGGCCGTCTTGCCGGTTGATGGCGAACGCCTGCACCGGCTGCTCGGCGGCCCGGAACTGGCCGGCCTGCGCCAGCGCCTGCGCAAACGCTATGCGGCGGCGGAGACCCCGGTCGACGGTTTCACCCTCGGCCAGCTCACCGCCGCCGAACGTGATGCCCTGACCGGTCTGCTCGGCCGGCGCCGCAGCAATCAGCGCTCGCTGCGCCTGTCGCACGACAAACTGGACCAGGCGCTGCGCGCCGCCGAACTGGCCGACAACCTGCGCCAGGCACTGGAATGCCTGGACGGCCCGATCGTCGATACCCGCACCGCGCGCGAGCGTGCCGACCGCGCCTGGGCCGAGGTGTTCGCCGCGCCCACCCACGCAGCACTGGCCGAGACCCTGGCCGAGCGCCGCACCCAGGGCTTGCTCAAGCGTCTTGCCGGTCGCGATGTCGATACCGCGCGCCGCCTGATCGCCCAGGCCGAGGCGGTGCTGGCGCGCCTGCCGGCACCGGGCATTGCCCGGGCGCGCCTGGCCGCCGATGCGCTCGGTGATGCGCACGGGCTGGATGCCGGTCAGCCGGTGGCCACGCTGGTACGCCGCACCCTCGACGGCGCGCGCCAGTTCGAGCGGGTGCGCGATCTCTGGGCCCAGTACGGCGTGCTGGTCAACGAACTGGCCAAACCCGTGGCGGTGCTCAATCTGCAGGCGAGCGGCGCCGGCGTAGCCGACCGGCTCATCACCACCGCGCGCGAGGCGGGGGCCCCGCTGCATCTGTCGCTACGTCTGCTCGCCCGCAATCCGCCGCTCTGGCGCCCGGGCCAGACCGTTCATGTCTGCGAGAACCCGGAAGTGCTGGCGGCAGCCGCCGACGCGCTGGCCGCCGACAGCGCACCGCTGGTCTGCATCGACGGCCAGCTTTCGGCCGCGCCCCGAACCCTGCTCGACCAACTCGCCCGGGCCGGCTGCGATTTTGTTTATCACGGCGATTTCGACTGGCCCGGGCTCACCATCGCCAACGGCATCATGGCCCGCTACGGGGCCCGGCCGTGGCGCTATCGGGCCGCCGATTACACGCCGACCGACGGACCGCCGCTGACCGGCGAGCCGGTTGAAGCCCGCTGGGACGACGCGCTCGCCGCACGCATGAAGGCCACAGGCGTGGCCGTGCATGAAGAAAGCCAGCTCGATCGACTGCTCGCCGATCTGGCCCCGGGCGTGGCGCCACAATAGCCGCCGCGGGCGCCTGCGGGTTGGGGCCATAGGGCCTAGACCACGCCGTACTGCGCCCGATAGGCCCGGATCGCGGCGACGGTGGCCTCGCTGTAGCGGCCGCGTGCATAGCCGATCACGTCGTCCAGCGTGGCCACCGCGGCGGTGGGAATGCCTTCGTCGGCGGCCAGCGCGGCCAGCGGCGAGCGGTCGTCGGCGCCGCGTTCCTGGCGGTCGAGCGCGATGAGTACGCCGGCCACTTCGCTGCCGGCCGCCCGGATTAGTTGGATCGCTTCACGCACGGCGGTGCCGGCGGTGATGACGTCGTCGACGATCACCACACGCGCGCCCAGCGGCGCGCCGACCAGCGTGCCGCCTTCGCCGTGGTCCTTGGCTTCCTTGCGGTTGTAGGTGAAGGGCACGTCGCGGCCATGCTCGGCGAGCGCGCAGGCAACGGTCGCCACCAGCGGAATGCCCTTGTAGGCCGGGCCGAACAGGCTGTCGTATTCGATGCCCGAGGCGGTGAGTGCGGCGGCATAGCCGGCGGCCAGGCGCTTCATGCCGGCGCCGGAGGCGATCTCGCCCATGTTGAAAAAATACGGCGACACACGGCCGGATTTGAGCGTGAATTCGCCGAATTTCAGCGCGTGGTATTCGTCGGCCAGGGCCAGGAAATCCTGGCTGGTGTCGGTCGCGTCGGCGGGCATCGGGCGCACTCCGGCGTTGTCGGGATCGGGCGATGAGCCCGTATGATAAGCGTTGATCCGGGGCGCGGCGAATCGCGGCGCCGATGTTTCATCAACGATCCAAGGAAAGCGTGCATGCGGGTGATGTCCTTCAACGCCAACGGTATCCGGGCGGCCCAGCGCAAGGGTTTTTTCGAGTGGATGGCCGGCCAGGATCCGGACGTGGTCTGTATCCAGGAATTGAAGGCGCAGCAGCATCAGCTCGAAGGCGTGGCAGCATTCTGGCCGGCGGGTTACCACTGTTTCTACGAAGAGGCGACCAACCGCAAGGGTTATTCTGGCGTCGCGATCTATGCCAAGCGCGAGCCGGACGCGATCATTCGAGGCATGGGCCACGAGGAGTTCGATGCCGAGGGGCGTTATATCGAGGCGCGCTTCAGTCGTCCCGGCGGCGACCTGCGCATCGCCAGCCTGTATGCGCCGTCGGGTTCCTCGGGCGACCATCGTCAGGACTCCAAGGAGCGCTATCTGCTGTATTTCCTCGATTTCCTGCGGCGGCAGGCCACCGCCCCCGGCGAGTATCTGATTTGTGGCGACTGGAACATCGCGCACAAGGAAATCGATCTCAAGAACTGGAAGAACAACCGCAAGAACTCGGGGTTTCTGCCGCACGAGCGGGCATGGATGGATCGGCTGTTCGGCGAAGTGGGGCTGGTGGATGTGTTCCGCGAGATCAATCCGGACGAGGATCAGTTCACCTGGTGGTCGAATCGCGGCCGGGCCTGGGACAACAACGTGGGCTGGCGTATCGATTATCACGTCGCCACGCCGGGGCTGGCCGAGCTGGCTACGGCCGAATATGTCTATCGCGAAACGCGGTTGTCGGATCACGCGCCGCTGACGATCGACTATGACGTCGAACTCTGAGTACCGCGTCGCCGGGCGTTCTGGCGGCAGTCAGCGCAAGGATTCGCCCGGGCGGCGCGATTGGCGCCGCGCCCTGGCGATCTATACGCAGCCGCGTGTCGTCGGCATGGGCTTTCTGGGTTTTTCCTCGGGCCTGCCGTTTCTGCTGGTGTTTTCCACCTTGTCGGCGTGGCTGACCACGGCCGGCGTGTCCAAGACCACGATCGGGTTCTTTTCCTGGATCGGGCTGACGTATTCCATCAAGTTTTTCTGGGCGCCGGTGATCGACCGGCTGCCGTTGCCGGTTTTGCATCGGCTGCTGGGGCGGCGACGCGGCTGGATGTTGCTCGCACAGACCGGATTGATGGCGGGCTTGTTCGGCATGGCCGGCACGGACCCCTCGGCGAATCTCGAGCAGATCGCCTGGTTCGGTCTGCTGGTGGCGTTTTCTTCGGCCACGCAGGACGTCACCATTGACGCCTGGCGGATCGAGGCCGTGGCGGAGGACCTGCAGGGCGCGATGGCCGCGACCTACCAGGCCGGCTACCGGGTCGCCATGCTGGTCGCCGGTGCGGGGGCGTTCTATATTGCGGCCGGCGCGTCGTGGTCGGCAGCGTATTATGTGATGGCGGCACTGGTGGGCGTGGGCATGATCACCGTGCTCGTGCTGAGCGAGCCGGACACGGCCATCACGCGCGATACCGAGATCCGTGAGCAGTGGGCCGTCGACTGGCTCGATGCGCGCGCCCATCAGCCTGCCTGGCTGCGCGGCATCGAGCGCTGGGTGATTGGCGCCGTGGCCTGTCCGTTCTGGGATTTCTTTGCCCGCTATGGTCGGCAGGCGATCCTGATCCTGCTTATCGTGAGCCTGTACCGGCTGGCCGAAATCACGCTGGGGGTGATGGCCAACCCGTTTTATCTCGATTCCGGCTATACCCCGGAGCAGATCGCGAGTATCTCCAAGATCTTCGGCCTGCTCATGACCATTTCGGGCGCGGGCATCGGCGGGGTGCTGGTGGTGCGGTTCGGTATCCTGAAGCCGTTGCTGGCCGGTGCGATCCTGTCCGCCCTCGCCAACCTGGTGTTTGCCTGGCTGGCCACGATTCACAATCCCGGTCTCGGCGCCCTGACCGTGACCATTTCGGCCGAGAACCTGTCGGGTGGACTGGCCGGCTCGGCCTTCATCGCCTATCTATCCAGCCTGACCAATACGGCGTATACGGCCACGCAGTATGCGTTGTTTTCGTCGCTGATGACGTTGCCGGGCAAGTTCGTCGGCGGCTTTTCCGGCTGGGTGGTCGACCATGCCGGCTATACCTGGTTTTTCATCGATACATCGATTGCCGCCCTGCCGGTAATCGCGCTGCTGGTCTGGCTGCTGGTCCGATCGGACAGTGAGCGCGTGCCGGCCACGTAATAGAAAGAGGAGGAAATCATGCACAGCCGATGGATCTTCACGCTCGCCGGTCTGGCCATGGCTGCGCCGTACGCGTTCGCCGCGACGGGGGGCAATTCAACGCATGCGGTCGATGCGATCGCGCTTTACAGCCAGGGCGCAGCCGTGGTGCAGGACAGCCGCGCGGTCAGTCTCGATCGGGGTGAGCAGACGGTGTCGTGGCCAGTGATCGGGGCAATCCAGCCGGATACGCTGTGGTTGTCGGGCGCCGGTGTGCAACTGACCGGCTTCGACATCAGCGCGCCGGGTGCCGACGCTTCGGGTAACAATTTGTCCGATCGCATCGGCCGGTCGGTGACGCTGCGTGCGCCGGGCGGCAAGACACGCCAGGGCACGCTGGTGAATGTCGATGGCGATACGGCCTACGTTCGCGTCGACGATCGTATCGAGCGCATCACCGCGGCCTCGCCGATCGAGATCAGCTGGTCGGTGGGCAAGAGCCGGGGCGGCGCCCGAAATAGCGGTTCGGGCCTGACCATGAACGTGGACGCCGACAAGTCGGGCCAGCGGAAACTCACCGTTACCTACCAGACCCGGGCACCGCGCTGGCAGGCCAGCTATACCGGGCGTTTCGATCCGGCGAGCGGCAAACTGCGGCTGGTGAGCCAGGCGGTGATCGACAATAGCGGCCACGATGCGCTCGATGCCAGGCAGGCCTGGCTGGTGGCGGGCGATACCTCGCGTGCCCATGGCGGCCCGCCGCGGCCGATGATGATGGCCAAGATGGCCTCGAGCGAATCCGCCGCGGCCGGCCCGCCGCAGGCGGTTGGCGATGTCTATCGCTACCCGCTGGCCCATGGCCTGCACGTCAAGGCTGGCGCCGTGAAATCGGTCGCGCTGATGAAACCGATCAGTGTGGAAGCGACACGCCGGTATCGCTTCGAGAACCAGGCGCTCAACGATACCGGTAACAGCCGCCAGCACGTCCGGGTCAGCCTCGCGTTCGACAACAGCTCGGGCCAGCCGCTGCCGGCGGGCGCGGTGCGCATCTATGACGCGGGCCACGCCGCGCAGCTGATGGGCGGGACGCGGATCGACGATACCCCGGCCGGCGCGCCGGTGACGCTCGCGCTGGGCGGGGCTTTCGATATTACCGGGACGCACCGGGTCACGAAGCAGTCGGATGATGAGGGCAACGGCAAAACGACCCGGGTACGCGTCGAGCTGTTCAATGCCGGCGACAAGACGCGCCGGGTGACGATTGCCGAACGGCTGCCGGCCGGCGCGCAGCTGGCCGACGATGCACCCAAGACCAGCGGCGGCTCGGCCGAGCAGCCGGAATGGCGGGTCAGCGTGCCGGCGGGCGGCCACCGGACGCTGCGCTATCGCTTCCTGCAGCCCAAATCGTCGTAGGCGCAGCGGGCCGGGTCGCCGGCGGGGCCCGGGCCGGCGTGTTTAATGGTCGCGCTTGACGATTTCCGCGGCGATCGCACGCAGCGGCTCGGCGTGGTCGAAGATATCCAGGGCGGCCGTGGCTTCGGTATACAGGCGTTCGGCCAGGGCCTTGGCTTCGTCCAGCCCGAGTAGGGCGGGGTAGGTCGCCTTGTGGTGGGCGATGTCCGCGCCCTGGGTCTTGCCGAGTTTCTCGGTGGATGACTCGATGTCGAGTACATCGTCGCGTACCTGGAAGGCGAGCCCGATCCGGGTGGCGAAGATATCGAGCGCGGCGCGCTGGTCGAGCGACAGGTTTTCGGCGGCGTCCGCGGCCATCATCACGCAGGCCGCGAGCAGGGCGCCGGTCTTGAGATCGTGGATCTGTTCCAGATCGTCGATGGTGACGTCGTCACGCCCCTCGGCGCCCATGTCGAGCACCTGCCCGCCGACCATGCCGCGCGAACCCACGGCATGCGCGAGCGTCGCGATCTGGGCTGCGCGCGCGGCGGGCGCATCATCCAGCCCGCCGTGGGTGGCCACGATCTCGAACGCCAGCGCCTGCAGGCCGTCGCCGGCCAGGATGGCGGTGGCTTCGTCGAAGGCGATATGCGTGGTCGGCCGGCCGCGCCGCAGATCGTCGTCGTCCATGGCCGGCAGGTCGTCGTGGACCAGCGAGTAGGCGTGGATGCATTCGATGGCAACGGCCGCGCCATCGACTTTCGTCATGGGTACGCCCAGCACCTCGGCCGCGGCATAAACCAGCCGCGGGCGTACGCGCTTGCCGGGCGACAGGGCCGCGTAACGCATGGCTTCGTGCAGCCGCGCCGGCGATGTGTCGGCGCCGGGCAGGCACGCGTCAAGCATATGTTCGATGCGTTGGCTATAATGTGATGCTTGATATTCATCCATGGTTAGTTTGCCGTCCCTGGTGGCCGGACAAACTGTCCGGCGGCTCGATAGGCCGGCTAGCTAGCCACTGAAGACCGGCAGCGTCAACTCGATGTGGCGTCTGACCGGTGCGACGATGCGCCCCGCGGCCGCGGCGTGTCGCACACGCTTGAAAACCTGGAAATCGTTCGTTCATGTCACAAGCCCCTATGCAGACGGATTCCGGTCGGCGCGCGCTGGCCTTTCAGGATGAGATCCTGCCGCATGTTTCGCGCACTTTTGCGTTGACCATACCGGAGCTCCCGGAGGCGCTGCGGGTGGCCGTCGGCAATGCCTACCTGCTGTGCCGTATCGCCGACACCATCGAGGACGATGCCGAGCTCGATTACCAGAGCAAGGCGGCCTGGCATGCCGCGTTCGTGCGCGTGGTCGAAACCGGCGCGGGCGGTGCCGACTTCGGCCAGCGTCTGGCGCCGTTGCTGGCGCCCGCCACGCTCGACGCCGAGCGCCGGCTGGTCGCGCATACGGACGACGTGCTCACCGTGATGCACGGTCTGCGCCCGGCCCAACGGGCCGCGGTCGCGCGCTGTGTGCGCATCATGTGCGACGGCATGCCGGAATACGAACGCGCGGCGAGCGCCGATGGCCTGCCGACGCTGGCGCATCTCGACCGCTACTGCTACTTCGTGGCCGGTGTGGTGGGCGAGATGCTCTCCGCGATGTTCACCGATTACGAGCCCGGCATGGGCGAGCACGACGCCGAGCTCAACCGCCTGGCCGTATCCTTCGGCCAGGGTCTGCAGATGACCAATATCCTGAAGGATATCTGGGCCGACCACGGGCGCGGGGTCTGCTGGCTGCCGCGCGACGTGTTCGCGCGCCACGGCTTCGATCTGTCGGAACTGGGCAAGCGCGGCGCCGACGAGGCGTTCGCCGCCGGCTTGTACGAATTGATCGGCCTGGCCACCGGGCACCTGCGCAACGCACTCGAATTCACCCTGCGCATTCCCGGGCATCAGAAGGGCATGCGTCGCTTCTGCCTGTGGGCGATCGGGCTGGCGCTGCTCACGCTCCGCAAGATCCAGGCGCATCCGTATTTCACCGACGGCGCGCAGGTCAAGGTGTCGCGCCGCAGCGTGCAGGCGACGGTGCTCACCACGAATCTCGCGGTGGCCGACGACGATCGCCTGCGGCATCTGTTTCATATGACCGCGGGCGACCTGCCGGCGCTCACGCCGAAACTGGCGGACGATCCCGCCGCGCCGATCAACGATATCGCCGAGCTGCCGCGCCGGTCGTCGGCGACCGCGACGCTGCCGGCCGGCCTGGGTGATGCCATCGAGGCGGCCGAGCAGCGCCTGTTCGCTGACCAGAACCCCGATGGTCACTGGCGCTACGAGTGCGAGGCCGACTGCACGATTCCGGCCGAGTACATCCTGATGATGCATTTCATCGGCGATGTCGACACCGCGTTGCAGGCGCGCGTGGCCAACTTTATCCGTTACAAACAGGCCGCGCATGGCGGCTGGCCGTTGTATTACGGTGGCGATCTCGATCTGTCGTGTTCGGTGAAGTGCTACTACGCGCTCAAGCTCGCCGGCGACGATGTGGATGCGCCGCACATGGCGCATGCGCGCGAGGCGATCCTGGCGCGCGGCGGCGCCGGTCAGGTCAACGTGTTCACCTTGATCGCGCTGGCTCAGTTCGGCCAGGTGCCCTGGCGGGCCGTGCCCTTCATTCCGGTGGAGGTCATGCTCATGCCGGAGGCCTCGCCGTTCCATCTGTCGAAGGTCAGCTACTGGTCGCGCACGGTGATGGTGCCGTTGTTCATCCTCACCAGCCTGCGCACCATGGCGCGCAACCCGGCCGGCGTGAACGTGCGCGAACTGTTCACCATTCCGCCCGAGCAGCAGCGCGACTTCGTGCCGGCGCAGAACAGGCTGCAGCGTGTATTCAAGGGACTCGACCGGGTCGGGCGCAACATCGAGCCGTTGATCCCGAAGCTCGTGCGCAAGCGGGCGATCAAGATCGCCGAGAACTGGATCATCGAGCGTCTCAACGGCACCGACGGCATCGGTGCCATCTTCCCGGCGATGGTCAATGTCTACGAGGCGCTGGGCGAACTCGGCTATCCGGCCGATCACCCGTACCGCGCCAACACCCGCCAGGCGATCGACGACCTGGTGTACGACCATGGCGACATGGCCGACGTGCAGCCTTGCATGTCGCCGGTCTGGGATACCGGCCTGGCCAGCCTGGCGCTGCAGGAGGCCGCCGGCACGGGCGACACCCCGGTGGTGCGTGCCGGGCTCGACTGGCTGGCCGCGCGCCAGGTGCTCGATGGCCCCGGCGACTGGCGGCGGGATCATCCGGACCTGCCCGGCGGCGGCTGGCCCTTCCAGTACGCCAACGATTACTACCCGGATCTGGACGATACCGCCGTCATCGCCTGGGCGATGGTCAACACCGGCGACGGCGCGACCTATGGTCGTGCGATCACGCGGGCGACCAACTGGCTGGTCGGCATGCAGTCGTCGAATGGCGGTATCGCGGCCTTCGATACCGACAACAACCATGAATATCTCAACGAAATTCCGTTCGCCGACCACGGCGCGCTGCTCGATCCGCCCACGGCGGATGTCACCGCCCGCGTCATCACGCTGGTCGGCCTGCTGCAGCGGCCCGAGGACCGGCCGTTCATCGAACGCGCGCTGGCCTATCTCCGGCGCGAACAGGAGGCCGACGGCTCCTGGTTCGGCCGCTGGGGCACGAACTACATCTACGGCACCTGGTCGGTGCTGATGGCGCTGGAGGCACTCGGCGAGGACATGAGCCAGGGCTGGATCCAGCGTGCCGTGGCCTATCTCAAGGGCATGCAGCGCACCGACGGCAGCTGGGGCGAGGACAACGGCAGCTACTGGGAGCCGCCGCGCGGACGCTCGGATGTTTCCACCAGTTTCCAGACGGCCTGGGCCATGCTCGGTCTGATGGCGGCCGGCGAGCGCGGCTCGGCCGCGCTGGCGCGGGGCGCGGCCTGGCTGATCGACCGGCAGGGCGCGGATGGCGCCTGGCACGATCCGGAGCACACCGCCCCGGGTTTCCCGCGTGTGTTTTATCTCAAGTACCACGGCTACACCCGTTACTTCCCGCTCTGGGCATTGGCGCGCTACCGCAATCTGCACGGCGATCCGGCACCGGATGCCGGCACGGCGGACGCCGGCTGAGTCGATGTCTGTCGTTTATCGTCCAGTGGGGCCGCGCCCTCGCGGGTGTGCCAGGCCCCCGTGTTGAGCCTGCCGGTCGCGCAGCTCGGCATTATCGCGGCGTTGCCGGGCGAGGCCCGTGCCCTGGCGCGCCTGCGTCCACGTGGCCGGACGCGCCTGTCCGGCGGCGCGCAGCTCGTGCTGTCGGGCATGGGCGCCGATCGCGCCGGGGCGGCGGCGCGCCAGCTCGCGGATGACGGTGTCTCGGTGCTGATGAGCTGGGGCACCGCGGCGGCGCTGGCGCCCGGTATCGATCCGGGCGCGTTGGTGCTGGCGACGTGCGTTCTCGGCGCCGACGGCCACGTCTGGCATACCGATGCCGGCTGGCGCGGCGCGCTGGCCGCCGGTCTCGCGCCCGCGCATCAGGTTTTCGAACAGCATCTGGTGGAAACGCCGGCGCTGGTCGCCGATGCCGCGGCCAAGCGGGCACTGTACGAACGCAGCGGCGCCATTGCCTGCGACATGGAAAGCGCCGCCATCGCGGCGGTTGCGGCCGAACGCGGCCTGGCCTTCGTGAGCGTTCGCGCGATCATCGACGATGCCTCGATGGCGTTGCCGCCAGTCGCCCGGGCCGCGATGGACGCCGACGGGCGCCTGCGCCCGGCCGCGCTGCTGGCGGCCCTGGTGGGGCGGCCGGCGTCCATGCATGTCCAGCTCCGGGCGATGAAGAATCTGGCCGTGGCCTTTCGCGCCGCGCGCATGACCCTGGCGGATGTCGCGGCGGTACTTCGCGGCGAGGTGATCACGTGACGCGTGCACTGGAACGGGCGCTGGCGGCCTGGGTCGAACTGATGACACGCCATGCCGCCTGGGTGGTTCTGGTCGGCGTCGTCATCACGCTGGCCGGAGCCTGGTATTCGGTCACCCATCTGTCGATGGACACCGACGATGGCAATCTGATCAGCAGCAAGGTGCCCTGGCGCCAGACCCACATCGCCTACAACAAGGCGTTTCCGGTCTATAAGGACAACCTGGTGGTGGTGGTCGACGGGTCGAGCCCGGACATCGCCGGGGCGGCCGCCGACCAGTTGACGAAGGCGCTGCGCGGCCAGCCGTCGCTGTTTGCCGATGTATACGAGCCCGGCGGCGGCCATTTCTTCGCGAAAAACGGGTTTCTCTATCTTTCGGTGGACAAGCTCAATTCGCTGTCGACCAGGCTGACCCGGATCCAGCCGTTTCTCGGGCGCCTGTCGGCCGATCCGACGCTGCCGACGTTCTTCGACATGCTCGACCGCGCCATGGCACCCGATGCCCCGGTCGACATGAAGCTGTCGCCGGTTTTCAGCGAACTGGCCGCCACCTTCGATGCCAGCCGTGCCGGGCGCTATAATCGGCTGTCCTGGCAGCAACTCATTGGCGGCGACCAGCCGGGCGTTTCCGACCAGCGCTTCATCATCGTGCGCCCCAAGCTCGACTACGGCGCCTTGTTGCCCGCGCAACAGCCGATGCAGGCGATCCGCGACACCGCCAGGCGGCTGCATCTGGATGCCGCTCATGGCGTGCGGATACGCCAGACCGGCGAGGTCGCGCTCTCCGATGAGGAACTGGCCAGCGTGACGCAGGGCGCGGCCTGGGGCGCGACGCTGGCGTTCATCGCGGTGGGCGTGATTCTTTATCTGGGCTTGCGTTCGTGGGCGCTCATGGGCGCCTCGCTCATCAGCCTGATCGCTGGTCTGGTCGGCACCGCAACGTTCGCGGCACTGGCGGTCGGCCGGTTGAACCTTATTTCGATCGCCTTCGCCGTGCTCTATATCGGCCTCGGCATCGACTACGCGATTCACGTCTGCCTGCGTTACCGCGAGGCGTTGGCCGAGATCGGCGGGCGCGTGGCCAGTCGGGCCGCGGGGGTCCGGCATGCGCTGGCGGCGGCCATAGCCGATGTCGGACTGTCGCTCACGCTGTGCGCGATCACAACCGCGGGCGGGTTCTTTGCCTTCATCCCGACGGCGTATTCCGGTGTCGCCGAACTCGGGTTGATCTCCGGCGTGGGGATGTTCATCAGTCTGGTCGTGAGTCTCACGTTCCTGCCGGCGGCCATCGCCATGCTGCAACCCTGGGTTCCGAGCTCGAGTGCCACGGCCAGCCGTTGGGCGCCGTTCATCGGGCGTCGGGGCCAGCGCACGATCTGGGCCGCCTCGGCGGTGGTCGCGCTGGGCTGTGTGGTTGCGCTGCCGTTCATACGCTTCGATTCAAGTACGCTGGATCTGCAGAATCCGCACGACGAGGCAGTGCAGACCTACCGCGATCTGCTCGCGCATAGTAAGCATTCGCCGCTGACGCTGGTGACCATGCGTCCGAAGCTGGCCCAGGCCAAGCAGCTGGCGGCTCGCATCGCCAGGCAGCCGCATGTCTCGGGTGCGATGACGGTCGCGGATTTCGTGCCCGCGCACCAGGACGCCAAGTTGTCGATCATCGGCGATCTGGCATTGACGCTGGCGGTGTCACCGCCCGATATGACCAAGCGGGCCGGTTTTCCCGCCCGCAAACAGGCGATCGCCGATTTCGCGCAGCATCTGGCGGCGTATCGCAAGCGCGACAGCAGTTCGGATGCCGGTGCCGCGCAGCGCCTGGCCAAGGCGCTGTCGGCCTGGCGCGGCTGGTTTTCACAACAGAGTCCGGCGGCACAGAAGCGCATTCTGGCCACGATGCACGATCGCGTGCTGGCCGGCCTGCCGCGCCAGGTCGACCGGCTGGCCGATGCCATGAACGCGTCGCGCATCACCTTGCAGAACCTGCCTGCGAACCTGAAGAAACGATGGATCGGCACCGGCGGCCAGTACCGGGTGGAGGTCTCGCCGAAGGGCAATCTCAATCACGAATCGGCGGTGCGAGCCTTCGTCAACAGCGTGCGCCAGGTCGCGCCGCATATCACCGGGGCGCCGGTGCTCGAACTGTCGGCCGGACACACGGTATCGCGGGCGTTCGTGCATGCGTTCATCTATGCCGGAGTTTTCATCACGCTGTTCCTGCTGGTGCTGTTGCGCAGTGTGCGCGACACGCTGCGTGTGCTGGCGCCGCTGGCCCTGTCGGGCATGATCCTGGCCGCAGCGACGGTGGTGTTCGAGATCCCGTTCAATTTCGCCAACGTGATCGCGCTGCCGCTGTTGCTCGGTGTGGGGGTGGACAGCGGCATTCACGTGGTTCATCGACTGCGCCAGCGCGAGCACCATCGGCCGTTTCTGGGCACCTCGACCGCGCGCGCCGTCATACTGTCATCGCTGACCACCATGGCCGGCTTCGGCAGTCTGGCGTTCTCGCATCATGCGGGCACGGCGAGTATGGGACAGCTGCTCACGATCGGTATGCTTGCGGTTCTGGTAACAACCCTTATTGTCGTGCCGGCGCTTTTTCGTATCCTGCGAGATTAGGGCCGGGGGCCGAGGAGAGAATCCACCAGCATGTCGGAACCGATCGATTCGGCGGGCGAGGATCAGGGCCTGCGGCCGCGCGTGCCGAACGCGCGCCGGGCCGGGCCTGGCGCGCGATGTGGGTAAATGCCGGTACGCTCGCACGATCGGGTATCGTCGAGGACACCGGCGGCGAACCGCCTTGTGACGCGGTTTGCTCGGCGGGTTTGGTCGATATGAAGGTCGGTCTCTATTTATTGTCGCCCGGGTCCGCGAAGCGTTTCCGGTGCCGCCCCTTGTCGGCGCCCCGGCGTTCGCGATCCGGCCGGGTTGGTATTTCCGCGTGCCGAGCGCGCGACCGAAGGAGGGTTAGGCCATGCGCGCCCTGGTAACCGGAGCGACGGGATTCGTCGGCAGTGCGGTCGCACGCGCTGCGCTGCGTGAGGGCTGGACAGTGCGCGCCACGCGCCGTGCGACCAGCGATCTGAGTGCACTGGAAGGGCTCGATCTGGAGTATGCCGAGGTCGATCTCTCGGATACGGCGGCCCTGGCCGAGGCCATGCGCGACTGCGACGCGGTGTTTCACGTCGCCGCGGACTATCGTCTGTGGGCCGCCAATCCGGGCGAGCTCTACGAAAACAATGTCGAGGGGACCCGTCGGATCTGCGAGGCGGTGCGCATGGCCGGCGTGGCGCGCGTGGTTTATACCTCGAGCGTGGCGACACTCGGCATCCCCGGCGACGGCACGCCGGGCGATGAAGACACGCCGGTGGGCCTGCAGGACATGATCGGGCACTACAAGCGGTCCAAGTATCTGGCCGAGGAAGTCGCCCGTGAATACGCCGCCGACGGGCTGGATATCGTGATCGTGAATCCGTCGGCACCGATCGGCCCGCGCGATCACAAACCCACACCGACAGGGCAGATGGTGCTGGAGGCCGCGGCCGGTCGTATGCCGGCGTTCGTCGACACCGGCCTGAACGTGGCCCACGTCGATGACGTGGCGCGCGGACACTTGCTGGCCCATGCCCATGGCCGGACCGGCCGGCGTTACGTGCTGGGCGGCACCGACATGACGCTCGCGGCGATTCTGGGGTTGGTGGCCGAAATCGTGGATCGCCCGCCGCCGCGCGTGAAGTTGCCGCACAATCTGCTGTTGCCCGTGGCCCACGCCGCCGAAGCAGTCGCCCGCATCACGGGTCGGCCGCCGAAGGTGACGGTCGACGGTGTCAAGCTGGCCAAGAAGCGCATGTTCTTTTCCCATGCGCGCGCTACCGCGGAACTCGGTTACCGCGCACGGCCGGCGCGTGACGCGTTGGCCGACGCCGTGGCCTGGTATTACGCGCATCGCTACCTGCCGCTCGGCAAAAGGCCGTGATTCGCCGGTTGGCGCTCGCTACGGCGCTGGTGTTGGCGTCGATGACGGCGCTGGCCGACGCGCCGCCGCCGGCCGCGATTGTCGGGTTCTGGCGTACCGCGAAGGGCGGGGCGGTGATCCACATGGTCGAGGAACAAGGCGGTTTCCTGGCGCGGGTCGTCTGGCTCGAAAGTGATCGCTATCCTGCGGACGACCCCCAGGGTATGGGGGGGCAACCTCTTGTGGACCGGCACAATCCGGATCCGTCGAAACGGGATCGGCCGATGATCGGGCTGCGCCTGATCAAGGGCCTGGATTATCGGGTACTGGCCAGCGATCGAGCGCGCTGGGAGAACGGGCGGGTGTACGATCCCGACCGGGGCAAGTGGTTCGACTGCTATCTCTGGCTCGCCGATCACCGCCACCTGAAGCTGCACGGCTACGTCGGAATCCCGGCCCTGGGCCGGACCACCACCTGGACCCGCGTACCCGACCCTCGCGTCGCCGCGGATTGAGGCGCCGTCCACCGCGCCGGGCGTGATTTCATCCGCCCCGGCGGCGGCCTCGCCGCGGCGTGGCCGCAAGTATAGGCGCCAAATCCCCGATATCCCGCACGATCCGGCCGGATGCAGCGCGCCGGCCGGCCGCGGTTGCGCGGGCAGGCCGTGACGTCGCCTCGTGCGGGCGGCGACAATGGGCCGGCGGGCACGCCGAGCGGCCGCCGCATTGGTGTGATGCACGCGCCGGTCATTGGCGCCAGGTCCACAATCCCGGCGCGTTGCCTGCCGCATCCGAATTTGCTCAAGGAACCTCGACATGACGCTCCAGGCCAACGACTTCATCGACCGCGCCGCCGAATACGGCTACGACTTCTATGCCGGCGTGCCGTGTTCGTTTCTTGCGCCGCTGATCAATACCGTGCTCGACAACGACCGGCTGACCTATGTGTCGGCGGCCAACGAGGGCGATGCCGTGGCGCTGGCGGCCGGCCGCGCACTGGCCGGCAAGCGCGCCGTGGCCATGATGCAGAACTCCGGGCTCGGCAACGCCGTATCGCCACTCACCTCGCTCAACTGGGTCTTCCGTCTGCCGCTTCTGCTGATCGTGACCTGGCGCGGCGCGCCCGGGGTAGCCGATGCGCCGCAGCACGAGCTTATGGGGCGGATCACGACCGACCTGCTCGATCGCATGGCGCTGCCCTGGGCATTGTTTCCGGACGATGCCGGCGCCGTGGCCGAAACGCTGGCGCGCGCCGAGGCGCACATGAACGAGAGCGGTCGGCCGTACGTGCTGGTCATGAACAAGGACACAGTCGCCCCGGCCGCACTGGCCAGCCAGGATTCGCCGACACAGAGTCGCGGCGCGATCACCTTCCGGCCCGCGCCGCCGAAGACGCCGACCGTCTCCCGGCGCGATGCACTGGCCCATCTGGTCGACCGGACGGATCCGGCCCGCAGCGTGATCATCGCCGCCACCGGCTTCACCGGCCGCGAACTGTATGCGCTCGCCGATCGCCCCAATCATTTTTACATGGTCGGGTCCATGGGCTGCGCGCCGCTGCTCGGGCTGGGGCTTGCCATGGCACGGCCCGATCTTGACGTGATCGTGGTCGACGGTGACGGTTCGGTGTTGATGCGGCTGGGCGCCATGGCGACCCTGGCGGCCTACGGGCCCACCAACCTGCATCATCTGCTGCTCGATAATGGCATGTACGAGTCCACCGGTGGCCAGGCGACGGTGTCGTCCGGGCTGTCGTTCGCGGCGATCGCCGCCGCAGCCGGCTACCGCACGACTTACGAAGGCCACGAGCGAACCGTGATCGATCAGATGCTGGCCGGCAGCTCGCAGGGCCCGGCGTTTTCGCATCTGCACATCGCGCCGGGCATCGACGAGGCCGGCCTGCCGCGGCCCTCGCCCGCGCCGGTGGAGGTCAAGGCGCGTCTGATGGCGCATATCGGCGCCGGCCCGTAAGCGGCATGCCCCGACCGCACGGGGCGCGCGGTACGTCGTTCATGCCGGCCGGTTCCGCGTCGGACGCCCGGGCGGCCGCGCAGACTGACCACGTAAATCCAGCGCCGCGGGCGCGCCGCTCGCGGGGCTCGTTCAGGCCGCGCCGTATGCCCGACCGTTCTACTTTCGTATCGGTTACCGGACGGTTTGCCCTATGATAGGCGCCATGCTTACTTCAAAAATACAGGGTTTGTGAGCAACACGGGCGTGGTGGCCTGACCGGTGAGACCTTTCGTAGTTCCACCCTGGGGAAATCTCGATAGTCGCGACCTGGATGACCTGATTGCGAGAATTGCCGGGATCACCGCATGCTGATATGCCACAATGGTTCTTAACGAAACATACACATGTACAATGCAGTGGTGTCGGCGGCATCGCCGCATTACATCTGCTGCGCTCGGGGCGGCTCGCAAGCCGAACATCGAGCCCAAAAGAAGAGGTCGAAATGGCAGTACCGTTGATTCAACAGTACAAGGTTGCGCGCTACATCATGGGGCAGAAGATCGCCCGACGTGAACGCTACCCGCTGGTGCTGATGCTGGAGCCGCTGTTCCAGTGCAACCTCGCTTGCGCCGGCTGCGGCAAGATCGACCACCCGAAGGATATCCTCAAGCAGCGCATGAGCGTCGAGGATGCATTGAACGCGGTCGACGAATGCGGCGCGCCCATGGTCTCGATCCCGGGTGGTGAGCCGTTGATCCACAAGGACATGCCCGAGATCATCAAGGGCATCGTGGCGCGCAAGAAGTTCGTCTATCTGTGCACCAACGCGCTCCTGATGAAGAAGAAGATGGACGACTACGATCCGTCGCCCTACTTCACCTGGTCGGTGCATCTGGATGGCCTCAAGGCGCGCCACGACGAGTCCGTGTGCCAGGAAGGGGTGTTCGAAAAGGCCGTGGAGGCCATCGAAATGGCGCGGGATCGCGGTTTCCGCGTCACTATCAACTGCACGCTGTTCGACGGTGAAGTGCCGGAAGAGGTCGCCGACTTCTTCGACTATGTCACCGATCTCGGCGTGGAAGGCATCACCGTCTCGCCGGGCTATTCCTACGAGCACGCGCCGCGTCAGGACGTGTTCCTCGGCCGCTCCAAGGCCAAGAACCTGTTCCGCGAGATCTTCCGCCACGGCCGCGAGCGCGGCGCCGACTGGAAACTCAACCACTCGTCGTTGTACCTGGACTTCCTGGCCGGCAACGAGACCTATCAGTGCACGCCCTGGTCGAATGTGACCTACAACATCTTCGGTTGGCAGAAACCCTGCTATCTGCTGGTCGACGAAGGTTACGAGAAGACCTTCAAGGACCTGATGGAAAACACCGAATGGGAGAATTACGGGGTTGGCCGCAATCCCAAGTGCGACAACTGCATGGCGCACTGCGGCTATGAAGGCACGGCGGTCGAGGACACGTTCGCGCATCCGCTGAAGGCGTTCAAGAGCATGGCCCGCGGCCCGCGCCTGTCGGGCGACTTCGCCGAGGAACTGCCGATTCTGTATGGCGATCGCGCACAGGCCACGGCGACCAAGATCCCGATCTCGCAGATCGGCCGCCGCGAGTCGACGCCGAAGGAAAAGGAACTCGGTTAGCGCCGGGCCCACCTCAGCCTTTGCAGGGCCGTCGGCGGCGCCGACGGCCTTTTTTGTATCCGACGTTATGCTGCTGACCCTTCTTGCCCTGATTTCCCTGATCGTCTGGCTCGGCCTGCTGGCCCAGCCCTGGCTGCCCTGGTTGCTGCGCGAGCGCTTCGCGGCGCGGGCAAGCGACGCCGATATGGCCGATCTGTCGGACGTGACGGTGCTGATCCCGGCGCGCGACGAAGCCGAATCGCTGGAACGAACGTTGGCGGCGCTCGCCCGTCAGGGCGCCGGACTTTCGGTGATCGTGGTCGATGACAATTCCAGCGACGGCACGGCCGAGATCGCACGGGCTGCAGCGATCGGGCGGCTGACCGTCATCCAGGGGCGAGCGTTGCCCGATGGCTGGACCGGCAAACTCTGGGCGCTGGAGCAGGCGCGCCAGCAGGTGAGCACGCCGCGCGTCGTATTACTGGATGCTGATATCCGGATTGCGCCGGGCACGATTGCCGGGCTCAAGGCGAAGGCGATCGCCGAGGATCGCCAGATGGTGTCGTTGATGGCGCATCTGCGGATGACCAGCATCGTCGAGCGGTTGCTGATCCCGGCGTTCATTTACTTCTTCAAGCTATTGTATCCGTTCGCGCTTTCCAATCGCGGCTCGCGTCATGTGGCGGCGGCCGCCGGTGGCTGCGTATTGATCGAGGCCGCGGTGCTGGAGCGCATCGGTGGCTTCGGTGCGCTGGCCGATGCCGTGATCGACGACTGTACGCTGGCCCGTTGTGTGCGTCGCGCCGGTGGACGCACATGGGTCGGGGTCACCCATGCCGCCACGAGTCTGCGCGGCTACGACGACTTCGCGGGCATTCATGCGATGGTGGCGCGTTCGGCCTATAGCCAATTGCGCTATTCGCCCTGGCTTCTGGCCGGCTGCACGCTGGCCATGGCGTTGATGTTCTGGGCCCCGCCCGTTGCGCTCGTTTTCGGCGATGCGAGCGCACGCGGGCTGGCGATCGCGGCCTGGTTCGCGATGGCCGTGAGCTATCTGCCGACGCTGATCTATTACCGCTTGTCCTGGCTGTGGGCATTCGCCATGCCCTTGATCGGCACCATTTATCTGGCCATGACCTGGTCATCGGCGCTGCGCTACTGGCAGGGCGTGCGCACCGCCTGGCGCGGCCGCGCCTATCATCGCTCGTGACGATCGGCGGCGCGGCCAGCGAATGCGGCGCGCGCGCCGGCGCGCCGGGTCGTTTTCGATGTATTCAGGACACATACAACCGGACTGCGGTCTAATCCGCTTGATGGGTCGCATGTCGGCCCCATATCGAGGGACGTGCGGCACGACACGGTGCAGCCTGGGATTGAGTCAAGGAAGCCGAGAATGAAAGCAGCGACGCGTTTATTGCGAGGTCTGGTGGCCACGGGCGTGATATTTGCCTGCGTCAGTGTCTGGACGGCGGCGGCCGCCGAGCCGGCGCGCAGTGTGGTCGAGAATCTCGACAGCCAGTTGGTCGCGACCATGAAACAGGGCAAGCAGCTCGGTTTTGCGGGGCGCTACAAGAAGCTGGCGCCGGTGATTGATCACTCGTTTGATCTGGACCGCATCGCCAAGCTCGCGCTCGGCAATAAGTGGTCCAGGCTCAGTCCGGAGCAGCAGAAGCAGTACCAGCACATGTTCCGTGAGGACACGCTCGCGACCTATGCGTCGCGTTTTGACAGCTACAGTGGCCAGACCTTCAAGATCAAGGGCGTCAAGAACGCCCCGGGCGGCCGCCGTCAGGTGGATACGGTGATTGTGTCCGGCGGCGATCGGATACCGATCAACTATGTGCTGGACAATGAGGGCGGCGACTGGAAGATCGTCAATGTCGTGGCCAAGGGGGTCAGCGATCTGGCGCTCAAGCGTGGCCAGTACAGCAGTTCCATTCAGGACAAGGGCGCCGACGGCTTCATCAAGCAGTTCAAGGCGCAACTCAAGAAATACCCGAGCATCCCGAGCGTGCCGGCCAATTCCGGCAACTAACCGGCAGCTGCCAACCCGGTATGCAGGCCGGGTTGGCGTTACTACGCTGGGTGGCGCGGGCCGGCCGGTGTTTCGGTCAGTTGTCGGCCGCGGCGGATTGCGTCAGCCGGACTGACGGTCGCTTGCGAGCAGTCGGGTGACTGTGGCCCAGTGCGCCTCGCGAACGCGCGGCCATTCCATCTTGATCCACGGCGTGTAACGGTTGGGGTGTGCGGCCAGGTCCGCATCGAGTGCCTCGGGCGCCACGAACGAGAAATCCGCGATTTCGTTCGGGTTGCCGGTGACCGGCGCGTCCGAACCGGCGGCGAACACCGAGCACATCTCGTGTTCGGCCCCGATGTCGCCGAACCGTGCGTGGTACTCGAACTTGTAGAGATAGGTGACATCCGCGTCGATGCCGATCTCTTCGCGCAAGCGCCGCTTGGCGGCCTCGGCGACGGTTTCGCCGCGCCGCGGATGGCTGCACACGCTGTTCGACCAGAAACCGCCCCAGAGCTGCTTGGCGTCCGCCCGCTGCTGCATCAGCACGTCGCCTGCGCTGTTGAACAGAAAGATCGAGAACGCGCGATGCAGCACGCCGTCGCCAAGATGTGCCTCGGCCTTGGGCATGTGGCCGAGCACATTGTCGTCGGAGTCGACCAGGATCAGGGGTTCGTCGTCGAAGGAAACAACGTCGGCGTCGCCGGCATCGGTGTTCGTGCTCATGAGCGTATTTCCGTGATGAACGAGTTGTAGCCCGCGGCCCGCATCGCCGAGGCCACATCCTGGATTTTATCGTGTTCGGCCACCGCGATCATGGCGCCGCCGCCGCCGCCGCCGGTGAGTTTGGCGCCGAGGGCGCCGTGGCTGCGGGCGATCTCGACCAGTTCCTCGATCTCCCATGACGAGACCTGCAGGGCATTGAGCAGCCCGTGATCGATGTTCATCAGATCGCCCAGCTCGGCGATATCGCCGCGGGCCAGGGCGTCTACGCCGGCCAGGGCGAGAGCGTCGATCTGATCGAATATGGCTTCATAGCGGGCCGGGCTCTTCTGCCAGGCGGCGCGCACGTTGCCGACTGTCTGCGCGGTGAGCGTGGCCACGCCCGATAGGCCGATGACGACCGGAATCGGGCGCGCGGTGGCCAGATCCCGGATCTCCGGGCGGGCGGCGGGGTTGTCCTTGCGGAACAGGATCGGCCGGCCGAAGGTCGCCAGCGTGTTGTCGATGCCGCTCGGCGTGCCGTGGGCGATTTTCTCCACGTCGAAGGCCAGGTTCGAGATTTCGCGTTCGGACAGCTTGATGTCGAAGCACCGGGCCATGGCCCGGATCACGGCCACCGCGAGGGCGGCCGAGGCGCCGAGGCCATTGGCGCGCGGTACCCGCGGTGACACATCGATGCGCATGCCGCGATCGGCCACGCCGAGACGTTCGGCGATCAGCGAGATCGACTCGTGCAACGAACTGATCTTGCCTTCGGGCTCGGAAAAACGCATTTCCACGCCCCAGCGCGGGATCAGCAGATCGATCTGCTCGGGCTGGGGCCTGACTTCGGCGCGGACGTTGAGGGGAATCGGGGCGGCAATGGCATGCCGGCCGTAAACCACCGAATGCTCGCCGAGCACGATGATCTTGCCGTAGCCGATGTCGCCGGTCGCCTCGCCGTAGCCGACCACCTCGGGTTCCGGTGTACGCGCGGCAGCACTGCCATGGTGTTTCTCGGTGGCGCGACGCTCGTCCAGTTCCGTCAGGATCTCGCGTGCCCGCCAGACTTTGATATCGCCATGCGCGATCAGCCGGTCCACCACTTCATCGAACTGGGCATCGCTTGCGCCGGCGGCCATGGCTACGCTGCGGGCATGCAGCGTCATGTGGCCGCGCTGGATGCCGTGTGTCGACAAGGCCTTGATCGCGGCGAAGTTCTGCGCCAGCCCGACCGCGCACATGATCTCGGCCAGCTCGGCCGCGGATTCGATGCCGAGCACGCGATGCGCGATCTTGACCGCCTGGTTGGACTCGACCTGGCCGCCGACGGTGCCGACCTTGAGCGGCAGTTCGAGTTCGCCGACCAGATTGCCGTCGTCGTCCGCGGTCCAGCGTGTGAGCGAGCGATAACGGCCGGTGCGCGCGGCATAGGCATGCGCGGCTGCCTCGATCGCGCGCCAGTCGTTGCCGGTGGCGATGGCCACGGCGTCGATGCCGTTCATGATGCCCTTGTTGTGTGTGGTTGCGCGGTACGGGTCCATCTCGGCGAATTCGTTGGCCAGGATGATGCCGTCGCGGACCTCGGCGCCGGAATAATCGCCGGCCTCGAGCAGGCGCGGCGGGATCACGGCCTTGGCGCGCACCAGCGCGCGGTCGGTCAGGTTCGACAGAATACGCAGAAACACCTCGCCGCCGCTGATCTTCTCGATCAGTGGGGCCGCGCCCTCGCACATCGTATTGACCAGGTTGGCGCCCATCGCATCGCGGGTGTCCACGATCAGATGCACCACCAGCATCTCACCGTGGTCGGCGGTGGTGCCGTGGGTGAGCACTTCCACATCCCGCGCGCCGCCGCCACGCGCGACCATGTTCGGGTGCAGGCTGTTGGCGAGATTCAGGATCTCTTCCTTGGCCTGTAGGATGGCCTGCTTGGCGTGGGCCGCGTGCGGTACGTTCACGACCTGGATCTGGCCGATCAGCATCGGCCGCTGGGCGGTCGAGCTGAAGCCACCGGCCCGGCGCACCAGCTTGGCCGCCGAGGATACGGCGGCGATGATCGAAGGTTCCTCGACCACCATCGGGATCAGGTAGTCGCGATCATTGATCTGGAAATTCAGGCCCAGCCCCATCGGCAGCCCGAAGGCCCCGATGACGTTCTCGATCAGCCGGTCGGCCTTGTCGGCATCGAGTAGATGCGTGCCGTCCACCAGCATGTCGTATTCGGTCTCGCTGATGACCTCGCGCTCGAGCAGGGCGCGCAGACGATCGGCGACCGAAAACTTGTAGAACTGGGGAATACGGGAATGACTCATGCGAAACGAACCCTCGCGCGGGATGATCCAAGATACCGACAGCACATCGATATCGTTGTCTAATACAGTAGTTTAGCGCAGCCTGTGTCGGTCTGTCGCAGGATGTGCCCCGGTTGGCCGGTCCGGCGTGGCTTCCAGCGCCACACCGGGGGCCGCGAAACCGAGTTCGATGATTTCGGCGCCGACCGCCTGAAAGTCGCTGCGAAGCGCGGTTTCATCCACGTTGGGCGTGGTGAACAACAGCCCCACGTCGCCGCCGCCGGCACCGGAACTCTTGAACACCGCGCCATGATCGGCTGCCGCGGCGTGCAGCTGGTGGTGGCGGGCGCTGACGATACCGGCCTCGGCATGGTGATCCAGTGCGATCAGCGCCTCGAAGTACTCGCGCGCCAGCCGCACGAAGCGCACGGCCTGGTCGAGGTCCGCCGCCGCATTCTCCGCCAGCGCCGCCAGGCGGCCGAGATCGGACGCAAAGCCGGTCGGATCGCGTTGGCCGTAGGTATAGACACGCCCGACCAGGTCGGTGGTGCTCGCCCCGGTGCCGGTCACCACGGCGACACCGGCCAGCCCCGTGGGCCAGACCAGCGGCGCCGGCGGTTGATCGCGGGTATAGCTGATGATGCCGCCATACACCGCGGTGGCGACATCGCCGCCGCTGCCGGTGCCGCCCTGGGCATCGCGATGGGCGGCGATGGCCAGTTCGGCCAGCCGGGCCGGCGCCGGCTCGACGCCGACGCGGGCCAGGAGTGCGCACGTGAGGGCGGCGGCAACCGCCGCGCTCGAGCCGAGGCCGAGCTTGTGCCCGTCGCGCGCGAAATCTGTGGTGTCGATGTGTACGTCGAGCGGCGGCAGCGGCGAATCGAGATAGGCTGCGACATGGGCCAGCACGGCCCGATAGACCCGCAGCCGGTCGTGCAGCCCCTCATCGGCGCCCGGTGCGCCGTGTCCGTCGGCGCCGAGTGCCAGCCGGTGGATGTCCAGATTGGGTGCGGTCAGATGCCAGTGGCCGTCGTTCGAATCAGAGAGCGTGACGCGGGCCCGGCGATCGACTGCGGTCAGGATCGCCGGTGCGCCTTCGAGCACGGCATATTCGCCGATCAGGAACAGCTTGCCCGGCGCGCTCGCGATGACCGGGGCCGTTGTGGTCATGCGAGCACGCTCGCTGCCGGGCCCAGGGCCGTCCTACGGGTCTCCAGCACGCCGGGTACCCGCGCCAGCGCACGTGCCACTGCCTCGCCATCGCCGGGCGCGCACAGGGCCTTGACCTGTGGGCCGGCGTCGATCGTGAAGTAGACCGGGGTGCCGGCTTCGCGCAGGGCCCGCACGGCCTGAATGGCCGCCACGGTGGCGGGGTTCCAGTAGATCAGCCCCGGCCGGGTCGACATCATCAATCCGTGCAGCTTGAGACAGCTCATTTCCGTGAGTGCGCCGACGGTCCCGAAGTCGCGCGCGGCGATGGCGTCGCGCATGGCGCTCAGGTCGGTTTCCGAGTGCGCCACCCAGGCCGAATAATAATCGGAGCGTTGCTCGAGATGGCTCATGCCGATCGAGGAGTTGACCGACTTCGTGGCCCGGTCGGTGATCGCGACCACGATCTCCACCGGCCACTCGCCGGGATCGAGCATGGGCTCGGCGAAAGCATCGCTGCCATCATCGAATTCGCCGCGGTGCATTTCGGCAAAACCGCCGAAGATCGAGCGTGCCGCGGAGCCCGAGCCCTGGCGTGCCAGGATCGAGAGTTCGCGCGGGGACAGATCGAGCCCCGCGGCCCGGGTCGCGGCCAGCGACAGCGCCGCGAAACCCGAGGCAGACGAGGCGAGACCGGCCCCGGTGGGGAAATTGTTGGCCGAGACGATCGCTGCGCGTGTGTCGATCCCGGCGTGCGCGCGCACCAGATCGAGAAACGGCGTCAGGCGCGCGGTGTCGACGGGTTTTTTATCGAGTTCGGCCGTGTCGGCCGCCAGCGCCTCGTCGAACACGACGGTGGTATCGGTGTACAGGCCGTCGAGCGTCACCGATATGGACCCGACTGCCGGCAGATTGCGCGGTCCCGCGCGCTTGCCCCAGTACTTGATCAGCGCGATATTGCTGTGGGCGCGCGCAGTGGCTTGGCTCATGATCGATTCTGCCGTCGGCTTTTACAGGAACAATTCGCGCGCAAGGATACGCCATCGTCATCGATCTGCCGAACATGATGCCCTTGCACAGTGCACCATTTGCTAGCATATCCCTGACGAAAAATTCACGTGGCACCCACAGCGGGCCGCCGGACGACGAGAAAAACCATGCCGGGAATCAGTGGACTGGCGCTTTATCTGCCGCCGTATCGTGTCAATCTCGAGGACTGGTGCGCCTGGAACGACCAGCCCTGGGACAAGGTGCGCAAGGTCGTGGGCCGAAGCTTTCGCATGCGGGGGCCGGAGCAGAGTGTGTACACGCTCGCCGCGAATGCCGCCTGGCGCTTGATCGAAGCCTACGACATCGATCCGCGCGAGATCGGCTATCTCGCGCTCGGCACCGAGTCCTCCAGCGATAACTCGGCTGGCGCGGTGATCGTCAAGGGGATGCTCGACGATGCGCTGGCTGCGCATGCGCTGCCCGCCATGTCACGCGAATGCGAGGTGCCCGAGTTCAAGCATGCCTGTCTCGGCGGTGTCTATGCGATGAAGAACGCACTGCGCTATCTGGCCACCGACGGCGCGGCGCGCAAGGCGATCGTGGTCTGTTCCGATATCGCTGAATACGCGCGCGGCTCATCCGGTGAGCCGACCCAGGGCGCCGGCGCGGTGGCCATGCTGCTCGAAGCCGAGCCGAAGCTGCTGCATGTCGATCTGGGCGGCTCGGGCAGCGCCTCGGATTACCGCATGGTCGATTTCCGCAAACCGTTTGCCCGCTTCCGCGGGCAGCCACAGCGTGCCGATGGCCAGATGCAGGATTTGCCGGTGTTCAACGGCCGTTATTCGACCAGCTGCTACGTCGATGCCACTCGGGCCGCGATCAACGCCATGCTCGCGCGCCGTGGTGGCGGTCGGCGGGCCGATTTCTTTCACTCGGTGGATGCCGTGTTCATGCATCGACCGTATCACCGCATGCCCTCGGCGGGCTGGGCCATGGCCTATCTGTTCGCCCTGGCCGACGGTGACGACGCCAATCGCGCCGAGCTGAGCGAATATGCCAGGGGCGCCGGTATCGACGGCGACGCCCTGCTGGCCGAGCTGTCCGGTGTGACGCCCGACATGCGGGCGCGCGTCGCCGCCGGCGAGTCGGGCGAGGATGCGTTCCCGCTGGCCGGCAATCTGATGCGCTATCTGCGCAAGACCGAGCTGTGGCAGAACCTGGTCTCCGGCAAGCTCGCTCTCGGCAGCGAGATGATGCGCGATCTGGGTAATCTCTACACCGCCGCGCTGCCTGCCTGGCTGGCCGCCGGATTCACCCAGGCCCACCGCGACACGCTCAATCTCGGCGGGCAGCACTGGCTGGCGCTGGGCTACGGCAGCGGCGACGCCGCCGAGGCATTACCGATGCGGGTGGCCGAAGGCTGGGAGGACGCCGCGGCGCGCATCAACTTTACCGAGGCGCTGGGCACACCGGTGGAGCTCGATGCCGACCAGTACGCCGCGCTCCACGATGGCCACCCGGCCGACGTCAAGCCGGCGCCGGCCAGCGACGAGTTTGTGGTCGATCGTATCGGCGAAACCGATCGCCCGGATTTCCACGATCTGGGGATCGAGTACTACCGCTACGTGCCGGCGGCCCGACAGGTCGGCGCCGCTGCGAAGAAGGCCGTCGGCTGACGGCGCACGTTCCCGCGGATGTAAAAAAGCCGGTGCCTGCCCAGGCACCGGCTTTTTTATCGCGGCACGTCCGTGCTCGCGCGCTGCGATGCCGTCAGGGGCATGGGTCCGGGTTGTCGGCGTGGATAGCCTCGATGCCGGCGATCACCTCGTTCGATAGCACTTGTTCGGCGCTGTCGATATTCGCCGCCAGCTGTTCCATGGTGGTGGCGCCGATAATATTCGAGGTCACGAACGGCCGGCTGGTGACATAAGCCAGCGCCATCTGGGCCGGGTCCAGCCCGTGTTTGCGTGCCAGGGCGACGTAATCGGCCGTCGCCTGTTCGGCGCGCCGGCCGTTGTAGCGGGCAAAACGTTCCCAGCGCGTCAGGCGCGCGCCTTCGGGGCGGGCGCCGTCCAGATACTTGCCGGAAAGCATGCCGAAGGCCAGCGGTGAGTAGGCCAGCAGGCCGATCTGTTCATGCATCGCGCATTCGGCCAGGCCGATCTCGAAGGTGCGATTGAGCAGCGAATAGGGGTTCTGGATCGATACCGCGCGCGGCAGTGATTCGCGCTCCGCGGCGCGCAGAAAGCGCATGACGCCCCAGGGGGTTTCGTTGGACAGCCCGACATGGCGGATCTTGCCCTCGTCGACCAGGCGGGCCAGTTCGCCGAGGGTTTCTTCGCTCGGGACCGGATCATCGTCGGGGTCGTGCACATAGCCACGCTTGCCGAAGGTGTTGGTCGCCCGGTCCGGCCAGTGCAGTTGGTAGAGGTCGATATGATCGGTCTGCAGGCGCGCGAGGCTGGCGTCGACTGCATACCGGATATGCGCCGGGGTCAGCCGCGGCGTTTCACCGTTGCGCAGATATTGCATCGGACTGCGGGCATGGCCCGTCACCTTGGTGGCCAGCACGACCTCGTCGCGCCGTCCCGTCCGGGCCAGCCAGCTGCCGATGTAGGCCTCGGTGCGGCCCTGGGTCTCCGCGCGCGGCGGAACCGGGTACATCTCGGCCGCATCGATGAAGTTCACGCCACGATCGAGGGCGTAGTCGATCTGTTCGTGGGCCTCGGCCTCGCTGTTCTGTTCGCCGAAGGTCATGGTGCCCAGGCAGATCTTGCTGACCTGGACCTCGCTCCGGCCGAGTTGTCGATATTCCATGCGTGTTTTCCTTGATGGGTTTGAAAGCCGATGCACCATCGTGGATCGGCGCCCGCACCAACCGCTCGACGCCGCGTTCCTGGCGTTTGCCGGCGGCGGCCGGGCCCGGCGCCAGGGGGCCGCGGCGCGTGCGGCCCCTGCCAAAGTCTGGTTTGCGGGCCCGGTGCGGATGTTGCATGGTAAATCAAAGGGGGGTGCCCGTACCGAGATGGTGGCACCGCCGGCCGGATCACAGTCAAGTGGCCGGGCGACACTGCATCTACACAAAGGAGAAACCATGAAACTATTCCGCGCAAAGGCCGGACTGACCACGGCGCTTGTCGGCATGGCACTCGTCTTAGGGCTTGGGCTGGGTGCGGCGACCACCGCGAGTGCCGCCACGCTGAGCCAGATCAAGAACCGCGGCTACATCCGGATCGCCGTGGCCAACGAAATTCCCTACGGCTACATGAACAGCAAAGGCACGGCCGAAGGCTTCGGCCCGACTGTGGCCAAGCGTGTGCTCAAGAAGATGGGCATCACCGACATCCAGTGGACGGTCATGCCGTTCGGCTCGCTGATCCCCGCGCTCAAGGCCGACCGGGTCGACATGGTCGCCGCCTCGCAGGCGATTTTGCCCCAGCGTTGCAGCCAGGTGGCCTATTCGATTCCCAACACCACCTACGGCGAAGGCCTGATGGTCAAGAAGGGCAATCCCGAAAACATCCACGGCTACGGCGACTTCGTCAAAAACTCCAACCTGAAAATGGGCATCGTCTCCGGCGCCGACCAGCTGGAATTCGCGCACGACGTCGGCATCAAGGACTCGCAGATCGTGACCCTGCGGGCGAACACCGACGCCGCGTCGGCCGTGGCCAGCGGGCGCATTGACGCCTATGCCGGCACCCAGCTGACCGTGGCGCGCCTGGCCTCCAAATCCGACCGGGTGGAACCGGCCGAGCCCTTCCACGACCCCATGATCAACGGCTCGCCGGAACGCAGCTGGGGCGGCTACACCTTCAACAAGAAGGATCAGGACCTGCGTAAGGCCTTCGACAAAAACCTGGCGGCCGTGCAGAAAACCCCGTTCTGGAGCAAGACTCTCAAGCACTTTGGTCTCGACCAGCACTCCATTGATGAAGTGCACAAAAAGACCACCAAGGAGCTGTGCAGCAGCAAGGGTTCCTGAAGCGGCGCCTCCCAAGGCGGGGCGGCGCGCATAAAGCCGTCCCGTGTCGAACAAGACCAACCGAGCCGGCCGCGGTTGCCCATCGCGGCCGGCTTCGACAAGGGGATAACGCATGCAATGGATCCAACTCCTGCCGCCCCTGCTGAAGGGCGCCGAAGTTACCGCGTGGATCACCATCGCCTCGACCGTGGGCGGTGCCATCCTGTCGTTTGCGGCCGGTATCGGTTCGGGGGCACGGTTTGCCGGCTGGCGTTGGCTGGCGCGGGCCTACGTTCAGATCTTTCGCGGCACTTCGCTGCTGGTGCAGCTGTTCTGGATATACTTCGCCCTGCCGATCATCGGCATCTCGCTTTCGCCCACCGTGGCCGGTGTGCTCGGGCTGTCGCTCAACATCGGCGCCTACGGGGCCGAGGTCGTGCGTGGCGCGATTGCGTCTGTGGAGTCTGAACAACTCGAAGCGGCGACCGCGCTCAACTTCACCCACGTGCAGACCCTCTGGCGCATCGTATTGCCGCAGGCGCTGGTGGAGATGATGCCGCCGTTCGGCAATCTGGTGATCCAGAATCTGAAGGACTCCGCGCTCGTCTCGCTGATCAGCCTGAGCGATCTCGCCTTCCAGGCCGACAACCTGCGCAACCAGACACTTGAAACCGTGCCGATCCTGACCCTGACCCTGTTCCTTTATTTCTTCATGTCGCTGGTGCTGATGGTGTCGATGCGCGCCCTTGAGCGCTACACGGTGCGACTGTCTGGACGCGAGGTGGCCCGCTGATGCTGTTCGGATATCACTGGGACTTGTCGTCCCCCGAGGCATTCGCCCTCTCCATCCTGCCAATCCTGCTGATCGGGATGAAGATCACCGTCCTGGCCACCATCTTCGGCTTTCTCATGGCGTTGGTGCTGGGGCTGATCTTCGCGTTGCTGCGGTCCGCGCCGCTGCGCGTGATCTCCTGGCCGACGCGCCTGATCGTGGAGTTCGTGCGCGATACGCCGCTGCTCATCCAGCTGTATTTCCTGTACTACGTCCTGCCCGACATCGGGATTACGCTACCCGCGCTGGAGACCGGCATCTTCGCACTCGGCCTGCAATACAGCGCCTACACCTCCGAGGTTTACCGGGCCGGTATCGAAGCCGTGCCCCAGGGGCAGCGCCAGGCCGCCCGGGCGCTCAACCTCAGCCCGATGCGGACCTTCCGCGACGTGATCATCCCGCAGGCCATTCCGCGCATCGTGCCGGCGCTGGCCAACTATCTGGTCTCCATCATCAAGGACACCCCGATTCTGTCGGCCATCACCGTTCTGGAAATGCTCGGTGTGAGCAAGATCATCGGCGACCGCACCTTCCGCTACATGATTCCGCTGACCCTGGTCGGCATCCTTTTTCTGATCCTGACGGTTATTGCGGCCGCGGTGGTCCAGTTCATCGAAAGCCGTCTGCCACGCGCGGGGATAGCACTCAAATGAAGCCCATCGTCACCTTCGAAAAAGTCACCAAGCGCTTTGGTGAAGACGCCATCGTACTGGACGACTTCGACTTCGAGATTCAGCCGGGCGAACGCGTCGTGCTCATGGGGCCGTCCGGATCCGGCAAGTCGACCGTACTGCGCATCCTGATGACGCTCGAGGACATCCAGGAGGGGGTGGTCTATATCGAGGACCGGCCGCTCTGGCACGAACAGCGCAACGGCGCCCTCGTGCGCGCGCGCGAAAAGCATCTGCGCGAGATGCGCCGTGAAGTGGGCATGGTGTTCCAGCACTTCAACCTGTTTCCGAACATGTCGGTGCTGCGCAACATCATCGAAGCACCCATGCACGTGCTCGGCCTGTCGCGCCAGGACGCCGAGCAGCGGGCCGACGAACTGCTCGAACGGGTCGGCATGACCGACAAGCGCGATGCCTACCCGAACGCGTTGTCCGGTGGCCAGAAACAGCGCGTGGCGATCGCCCGGGCCATGGCCATGCGGCCCAAGCTGCTGTTGTTCGACGAGCCGACCTCGGCGCTCGATCCGGAAATGGTCGGCGACGTGCTGGAGGTGATCAAGGATCTGGCGGCCGAGCACGACCTGACCATGCTGATCGTCACCCACGAAATGGGCTTTGCCCGCGATGTGGCCGATCGGGTGTGCTTCTTCTGCGACGGCCAGATCCTGGAGCAGGGGCCGCCGTCGAAAATCTTCTCCGAGCCGCGCGAAGAGCGAACCCGCCGCTTCCTGCGCATGGTGTTGCAGGAGGAGCCCGAGACCGCATCGGGGTAGGTCCAGGGCCGCTTTGGCACTGATCCGTCGCGATGCCCGATATCGGGCTGTTTATCCACAGATTTCACAGATGACGCAGATTTTTAAAGGCGAATATCGCAGCGTCAGGACTGTTGTCCGCAGATCGACGCAGATGCACGCAGATCATAAGACGGATCTGCAAGCGATAGAGTGCAAAGCCAAGCCGGCACCCGGCCACCGACCGGAGCACTTCTTAGAATCTGTGCAGTCTGCGTAATCTGTGGATCGATTTGTCTTCAGCGGCGCCCGGAAACTGGTCTGTTTATCCGCAGATTGCACAGATTACGCAGATTTCGAAGGTGACTGCCCGGGGCGTCTGTTGCTGGCCATGTGGCTGAACATGGCGCCCGGCGGACAAAGCTCGGTAGGCGGCCGCGTCCGCCAGCGGCGGTAACCGTTTACTTGGTGGTCGCCGGGCCCTGATTGTTTTCCGCAGATGCACGCAGATCATAAGACTGATCTGTAAGCGACAGAGTGCAAAGCCAAACGGGCACCCGGTAAGCCGACCGGGGCAGTGCTTCAAATCTGTGCAATCTGCGTAATCTGTGGATCGATTTGTCTTCAGCGGCGCCGGTAGGCCATGTCGTGGACGACATGGCCTTTTTTCCGTCCGCGGTTCTCGAAGCGGGTGTCGCGGCGGGGTGGCGTGCTCACGAAGCCGTCGCGATCGCCGATGTTGTCGAAGTCCGCATGTGCATCGAGTACTTCGCGCATGTGCTCGGCGTAGTTCACCCAGTCGGTGGCCAGTCGCCAGATGCCGCCGGGCTTCAATACGCGCGCGATTTCATCGGCGAATGGCGGCTGCACGATCCGGCGTTTGTGGTGACGTTTCTTCGGCCAGGGATCGGGGAAATACAGCAGTACTTCGTCGAGCGAGTCCTCGGCAAAGCCGGCGGCCAGGACTTCGACCGCATCGTCGCGGAACACCCGGGCATTGGTGGCGCCTGCATCGTCGATAGCGCCCAGCAGACGGCCCACGCCGGTGCGATAGACCTCGATGCCGATGTAATCCGCCTGCGGGTTGTTGATGGCCAGATCGGCCAGCACCTCGCCGGCGCCGAAACCGATCTCCAGCGTGCGATAGGCATCGCGGCCGAATTCCGCTGCCCAGTCGATGGGCGCCGTCGATCGTTCCAGCCCGTAACGCGGCCAGAGTTCGGCCAGATTCCTTTCCTGGCCCGGCGTGAGCCGGCCTTCGCGCTTGACGAAGCTGCGGATGCGACGATGATCAGGCTGGTCCACGACCCGGGCTCCTGGCAGGTGGCGCGCCGCTGGATAGAGCGGCGCCGGCGCGATATCAGAACGGCAGGTTCGTCGTCGGCGAGGATGCCGAGGCATAGCGCCGGCGCGGCATGCGCCCGGCCAGATAAGCCAGGCGGCCGGCGATCACCGCGTGGCGCATGGCCTGGGCCATGAGCACTGGTCTGTCGGCATTGGCGATCGCGCTGTTGAGCAGTACGCCGTCGCAGCCCAGTTCCATGGCGATCGCGGCGTCGGATGCCGTGCCCACGCCGGCATCCACCAGCACCGGAACGCTGGCGTTCTCCACGATCTCGATCACATTGTAGCGATTCTGGATGCCGAGCCCGGAGCCGATCGGGCCGGCCAGCGGCATGATCGCGCAGCAGCCGATGTCTTCGAGCCGGCGGGCCACGATCGGGTCGTCGCTGGTATAGACCATCACGTCGAACCCGTCGGCGATCAGTTCCCGGGCTGCGACCAGGGTCTCGGAAACGTCCGGGTAGAGTGTCTTTTCGTCGCCGATGACCTCGAGCTTGACCAGGTTATGGCCGTCGAGCAGTTCACGCGCCATGCGGCAGGTGCGCACGGCGTCCGCGGCGCTGTAGCAGCCGGCGGTATTGGGCAGCAGGGTGTATTTTTCCGGCGGGATGACGTCGAGCAAATTGCGCGACTCGCGGGCCCCGGGATCGGTCAGGGCCGGGGTGCGGCGGATCGCCAGGGTCACGATCTCGGCGCCCGAGGCCGTGATGGCCGCGTCGGTTTCGTCGAGATCGGCATATTTGCCGGTGCCGACCAGTAGCCGGGAGGCGAAGCTGCGCCCGGCCACGGTGAAGGCGTCGGCCTCGGCGGTGGCCTGGCCGCCGCCGATGGCGTGCACGATTTCGATACGGTCGCCTGGGCTGATCGTGGTCTCGGCGTGTCGATCGCGGGGTACGATTTCGCCATTGTGTTCGACCGCAATGCGTTGATCGCCGTAACCCATGTCGTCAAGCAGTCGCGACAGCGTCGCACGCTCGGCGCATTCCCGGGATTGGCCGTTGACTTCGATCTGCATGAGGATTGTCGATTGGTTGGAACACGGACGGTGCCGCAATACAGGGCGGTAGAATAACGCGCATTGGCCACGGCCTGCACAGGCGTGTGTGCCGCTGCGCCGATGTTTATGGTGGAACGCGCGACCACCCGGAGCGAACGAATCGAATGAAAACCTGGGTCAAGATCGCCATCGGCGCCGCGATTTCCGTTGTGGTGTTGATCGCGGCGATGCTGGTCACACTGCGCTGTACTGTCGATCCCGATGCCTATCGCTCGCGGGTCGAGGCCGCCGTCAGCGATGCGATCGGGCGCGATATCGATATCTCGGGCCCGGTGCGATTGTCGTTGCTGCCCTGGCCGTCGGTACGTTTCGGCGCGGTCACCGTGGCCAATGCCGATGGTTTCGGTGCCCAGCCGCTGGCGCGCATCCGCGCCGGGCACATCACGCTGCGTCTGTTGCCATTGTTTACCGGTCACCTGCGCTTGGGCACGCTCGATATCCACGGGCTCACCCTGAAGCTGACCCGTCACGCCAACGGCCGGACCAACTGGCAGGGGGTCGTGCGGCGGCTGTCGGCGGCGCCCGAACGCGCGCCGCAGCCGCAACCCGGCCCGTCCGCGCGTGGTCGCGACCTGCCATTGTCTTCCCTCGAGATCGGGGCGGTCGCGATCTCCGGGGCCGAGGTGAGCTACGACGACGAGGCAAGCGATCGCCACTATCGGTTCGACAAGGCCGGACTGGACACCGGCCGCATCAGCAATGGCCAGCCGTTCCGGCTCGAAGCCGGCGGCGATCTGAGCTGGCCCGGGTCGGGCCTGACCGCCGCGATCCATGTGGTTTCGCGTATCGAGCCGAATGTGGCGGATCGTTTCTATCGCTTTTCCGGGCTCAGCGTGAATGTGCTGGTGCGCGGCCCGGCCGTGCCCGGCGGTGAGCAGGAAGCCAATCTCGGCGCCTCCGGCGACCTGGATCTCGAAGCCGGCCGTTTCGGCCTCGACGACGTCAGCCTGCAGGGCGCGGGCCTGACCGTCACCGGCAACATGGACGGCACCGGGCTGCACGATCGGCTGGCCTACAACGGACGCATCACCGTGGCGGCGTTCAGCCCGCGCTCGGTGCTGCAGCAGCTCGAACTGCATTCGCCCAAGACCCAGGCCGGTTCTGCGCTGACCTCGGCCAGTTTCGATGCCCAGTTCGAAGGCGGTGCGCATGCCATTCATTTCAAGCAGATCGCGGCAAAGCTCGACAAGAGCACCTTGAGCGGCACGGTCGATGTGCGCGACTTGGCCCATCCGCACTACGCTTTCGATCTGAATCTCGACACGCTGGATATCGATGATTATCTGCCGCCCGGCAGTGCGGCACAGGCCCAGACCAGCCAGCCGGCGCAGACCGGTGGCGGTGCGGCCCAGAGGGCTGCCGAGTTCGACCTGGCGCCGTTGCATCATCTGCGTATGCGCGGTCGGCTGCGGATCGGGTCGCTGACCATGGCCAATCTGAATATTCACGATGCGGTGGCGCATGTATCGGCCGCCGACAGCGTGCTGCGCGTGGCGCCGTTGACCGCCGATCTCTATGGTGGCGCCCTGCACCTGACCGGGGCGGTGGATGCCAGCGGGGCACGTCCGGGATACACGCTTTCCGGGCGCTTGCGACACGTGGCCATGGAGCCGCTGCTCGTGGACGCTGCCGGCAGCCACCGGCTCGAAGCCAACGCCGACGTCGCCATCGATCTGCACGCCACCGGCCGTCAGGTGGCGCAATTGAAACGCAGCCTCTCGGGTACGGCACAGTTCGATCTGAACAACGGCCAGATCAACGGTTTCGATCTGGTAGGCATGCTGCGTGCCGCGCATCAGCGCGCCACCGGCGCCGGCGAAGGCGGGGCGGGGGATCAGGGCACGACCGCGTTCGCGCATCTCGGCGGGCGTTTCACCGTCGATCACGGCATCGCCACCAGCGATGCGTTTTCCCTCCAGGCCGGCGCGCTCACCGGCCATGGACAGGGGCGCTACAGCCTGCCGCACAACCAACTCGACTATACGCTGACGCTCGCGATCGCCGATTCCGCGCACAAGCGTCTGGCCCCGTTGGCCGGGCTGAGCGTCCCCATGCATCTGAAGGGCGCGTTGCTCGCGCCCGCCTACACTTTTGACATGCCGCAGGCGGCGCACGCGGCCGGCACGGCCGATCAGAGCGCCCGATGACATGACGTGCTGGCGGATTCACGTCGGGCGATATGTGGCGCCGGTCATCGTCTTCGGCTTGTTGCATGGCGCGGTGGCGCAAGCGGCCACCGTCGCGCATTTGACGGTGAGCCGCGATCACAAGGCGTACGTCGTGGCTGCCCGCCTGCGGGTCGATGCGCCGATCGGGCCGGTCTATGCTGCGGCCACGGATTTCGAGCGCCTGCCCGATTACACCGCGATGATCGAGTCGACGCAGATGATCGGCAACAATGAACTGTCTTCGCGCATGCGTCTTTGCGTGCTCTGGTACTGCAAGACCGTACGCCAGGTCATGCGCTATCGCCTGACACCGCGCCGGCGCATCGACATGACCGTGGTGGCGGGCCGGGGCGACCTGTCGTCCGGGCAGGCGCACTGGCGTTTCGCCGCGGCGAAAGATCACGCCACGAACCTGCGTTTTCGTGCCCGTATCGTGCCCGGCTTCTGGGTGCCACCCCTGATCGGCCCCTGGGCGGTCGCGCGGGCACTGCGTCAGCAGGTCGCCGCGACCGCCACGGCCATCGAACGCCTGGCCCGACGGCGGGCCGGTCTGACCGACAAGTCATCGTCATGAAACACGATTTCCCGGAGCGCGCCCCGCCGCGCATCGCCGCCGATCTGCTGGCCTGGTTCGATCGCCATGGTCGCCGCGATCTGCCCTGGCAGCATCCGCGTACGCCGTATCGCGTCTGGGTCGCCGAGATCATGCTGCAGCAGACGCAGGTTGCGACCGTCATCGATTATTTTCAGGCGTTCATGGCGCGCTTTCCGGACGTCGAGTCGCTCGCGGCGGCGAACGCCGACAATGTCATGGCGCACTGGGCCGGGCTGGGCTACTACGCCCGGGCGCGCAATATGCACGCCGCGGCGAAACAGGTGGTTGACGAGCACGGCGGCCGGTTTCCGCGCGACGTGGACACGCTGATGACACTGCCCGGCATCGGCCGCTCGACGGCCGGCGCGGTGGTGGCGCAGGCCTTCGGTGTCTGGGCGCCGATCCTCGATGGCAACGCCAAGCGGGTCATCGCACGCCTGGCTGGAATCACGGCCGTGCCGGGTACCGCCGCTTACGAGAAGTCGCTCTGGCGGCTTGCCGAACGCTACACGCCGCGCGAGCGCGTGACCGACTACACCCAGGCGATCATGGATCTCGGCGCGACCCTGTGTACCCGTCGGGCCCCGCATTGTGCCGCATGTCCGCTGGCCGCCGACTGTGTGGCCAAAGCGGACGGTTTGCAGGCCGATATCCCGGCGCCACGCCGCAAACGCGCCCGTCCGCGACGCCAGACCACGGTATTGGTCATCGAAGACGATGCCGGTCGCCTGCTGCTGGAAAAACGTCCGCCGTCCGGTATCTGGGGCGGCCTGTGGAGCCTGCCCGAGGTCGACGCCGAGGCCGACATCGCGGCACTGTGTCGCGATCGTTTCGGCATCGATGTCACGCCCGGCGCGGCACTCGCCCCGATCGAACATGGCTTCACGCATTTTCTGCTGACGCTGCACGCGCGGCGAGTGCAGTATCGCGAGACAGTCCGTATCATGGCGGGCGATTTCGCTTGGTATGGACGCGAAGACCGGCCCGGGCTGCCCGCGCCGATTACGCGTCTGGTCGATTCACCGCAACTCAAGTTGGGCTTATGAGCCGTACCGTGCATTGCGTCAAACTCGGTTACGAAGCCGAGGGACTGCCCCGCCCGCCGCTGCCGGGAGAGCTCGGCAAGCGCATTTACGAAAATGTCTCGATGATGGCCTGGCAGCAGTGGATGCAGGAGCAGACCCGCCTGATCAACGAATACGGTCTGCATCTGGCCGATCCCAAGGCGCGCGAATTCCTGGCCGAGCAGACCGAAAAATACTTCTTCGGCGACGGCGATATCGCCGAGACACACTACGTGCCGCCCAAATCCTGATCACAGCGGTTGACCCGCGCCGCGCGTATCGGTTTAATACGCGTCTCGCCGCAACGGCGAGGGCGTGGCCGGATAGCTCAGTTGGTAGAGCATGCGACTGAAAATCGCAGTGTCGGCAGTTCGATTCTGTCTCCGGCCACCATATTTTTCAGGCACTTGCGGCGCGGTCCGGCGCCGCGATTTGCCGCCATCCAAAAACGCGTCCCAAAACGACGATGATCATTTCGTCGTGGGCGCCGTTTCGACCTTGCGGTCATAAACGGCGGTCATGCCAGGATTGGTTGACGCGACCCACGGCGGCCGTGTTCACCGATTCCGGGCCATTTGTGGCTGCCTGGCTTGGCTTGCACGGCGGTCGAAGCGACCGGCACCCCGCTTTCGAGGCGGCGCGGTGGCGCGTGATCGCAATCCTGTGTTGACTGTCGCTGGCCCCTGAGCCGACCGCGGTCCGTTGCGTCCCGAGGCCGAGTTCACGGTCCGGGCTTGACGCCCCCGCAGCGCGAGTCATCGCGCCATGCCGGCACTTTTCTGCCGTCATGTGGTGTTGCGGTCAGTCGCCGTCTTCCTGATCCGGGGCGTCGCCACGCCTTGTCCGGCCGGAAAAGGCGCTCGAACTCCGTTGCTCGAACTGCTGTCGAGGGTTCCGGCGCGGGCAGGCCGCGCTCATAGCGCCGGCCGGACCCTGTCCGCTTGCTCGGTCCGACGGGCCGCCCGATTCGCGCGCCGTGATGTCGACTGTCATCCGTTTCGGTCGTCGCGGCTTGCGCCATGGGCCGCTTTCGACGCTTGAGCGGCGTTATGAAGGTGTCATTTTTACGTAAAGACCAGGGAATTCGAGGAAATGTCATGTATTGCGCAGCTAGCGCTCTAAGCCATGTGTATACAGGCTTTGCGCAAATTTCATTAGGGTCAATACGTTGCGCGAGAGGCGCCCGATAGGCCCCGGCGCTGCGGTTTGGTGCGGAAGTTGCGTTATCATGAGTCGTTAAACTTACTCGGCGCGAGGGAGCGTTTGAATACCAAGCTGTCCGTAGAGCACGTCTACAAGATATTTGGGGCGCATCCGAAGCGCGCACTGGAGCGCGTCAACAAAGGGCAGGGCAAGGATCAGATCTTTGCCGAGACCGGCATGACGGTGGGTGTCTCGGATGCGAGTTTTGAAGTCAACGAGGGCGAGATCTTCGTGGTCATGGGCTTGTCCGGCTCGGGCAAATCCACGTTGGTGCGCATGCTCAATCGTCTGATCGACCCGAGTTCGGGCGCCATCAAGATCAATGGCCGCGACATCACGAAGATGAGCCGCAAGGAGTTGATCGAACTCCGTCGGCACGAGATCAGCATGGTCTTCCAGTCGTTCGCGCTGATGCCGCATCAAACGGTGCTGGAAAACACCTGCTTCGGACTGGTGACCGCCGGTGTCGACAAGCAGGAGCGCGAAAAGCGCGCGCTCGAGGCCCTCGACGCCGTCGGCCTCAAGGCGAATGCCGACAGCTATCCCGATGAGCTGTCCGGTGGCATGAAACAGCGTGTCGGCCTGGCCCGTGCGCTCGCCGTCAATCCCGGCATCCTGCTGATGGACGAGGCGTTCTCGGCGCTCGATCCGTTGATTCGTACGGAAATGCAGGACGAACTGCTCCGGCTGCAGTCGGAACAGGCGCGTACCGTGGTGTTCATCACCCACGATCTCGACGAAGCCATGCGTGTGGGCGATCGGATCGCCATTCTGCAGGGCGGGGTTGTCGTGCAGGTGGGCACGCCGGAAGAGATCGTACGCAACCCGGCGAACGACTACGTCCGGTCGTTTTTCCGCGACGTCAACGTAGGGCACGTCTTTACCGCAGCGGATATCGCTCGGCGCGATCAGGTGACCGTGATCGAGCGCGCTGGATCGAGCGTGCGGGCCGCGCTGTCGCGGCTCAACAAGCACGACCGGCCCGCGGCTGTGGTGCACGATCGCAGCCGCCGCTATCTCGGCACGGTGAGCGCGGATTCGCTCGAACTGTGCATCGAGGGTCTGTCGCGGGGAGAGGAGGGCAACATCGAGCATGCCTTCGTCGAGGGCGTGCCGGTGGTCGAGTCGACCACGCCGTTGACCGAATTGCTCGAGCCTGTGGCCGAAAGCCCGTATCCGGTGCCCGTGGTGGACGACAACGGCCGCTACATCGGCACCATCTCGCGCGCCACGCTGCTGCATACGCTCAACCGGACTGAACAGGACGCTGCCTGATGAATGATTTGGTCATCAATCTTCCGATCGGCGACTGGTTCACGGCGGTCGTCACCTTCATGCAGACCCACTTCGAGGTGTTCTTTTCCGTCGTTTCGGCGGTCATCAGCTTTGTTGCGGACAATCTGACTGCCTTCTTCAATTATCTGCCGGCGCCGGTTGTTTTCCTGATTCTCGCCTTCCTCGCACTGTGGCGTGTCGGCTGGCAATTCACCCTATTCGTGCTGGTCGCGCTGTACGTGGTCATGGGCATGAATCTGTGGCCCGAGACCATGGACACGCTGGGGCTGGTGCTGGCGGCCACGCTGGCCGCCCTGGGTGTGGGCCTGCCGCTGGGCGTGGTCATGGCCAAGAGCGATTTGGTGCAGGCCATCATCCGCCCGATACTGGACTTCATGCAGACGCTGCCGGCATTCGTGTACCTGATTCCGGCCGTGATCTTTTTCGGTACCGGACGAGTGCCGGGCGTGATCGCCACCGTCATCTTTTCCATGCCGCCGGTGGTGCGTCTGATGAACATCGGCATTCGCTACGTGCCGACCGAGAACGTGGAGGCCGGCAAGGCATTCGGCTGCAACGGCTTCCAGCTGCTGTGGCGGGTCGAGCTGCCGTTGGCGCTGCCGTCGATCATGGCCGGCATCAACCAGACCATCATGCTGGCTCTGTCGATGGTGGTGATCGCCTCGATGATCGGGGCGGGCGGCCTGGGTGATCCGGTGCTCGCCGGCATTCAGCAGCTGCGTCTGGGCACCGGCTTCCAGGGCGGCCTCGGGGTCGTGATCCTGGCCATCATCCTGGACCGCCTGACTCAGAGTTTCGGTCAGCGTCAGCGTGACGGCGGTCTGTTGTCGCGCCTTAAAAAATTGTTTTCCGGCTCCGGTGCAGGGTCCGGCTCGACTTGATTGGGCGGCTCTGGATTGAGAGTATCTGAGCGCACGAGTTTGAATAAGGGAGAAATTATGAAAATGGGAATGAAGAGTTTGACCGTCGCCGCCGTGGCCGGTGCCACGATTGCCATGGGCAGTTTCGGTAGCGCCCAGGCTGCCAGCGGCGACAAGACCATCACCATCGGCTGGACCGCCTGGTCGGATGCCGAGTTTGTGACCAAGCTGAGCAAAACGCTGATCGAGCAGCGGACCGACTACAAGGTCAAGCTGAAGATGGCGTCGATCGGCGTGCAGTACCAGGGTGTGGCCGATGGCAACCTGGATGCCATGCTGATGGCCTGGCTGCCGGATACTCAGGCCGCTTACTGGAAGAAGGTCAAGGGCAAGGTTCAGGATCTGGGCCCGCTTTACACCGGCGCTCAGCTCGGCTGGGTGGTGCCCGACTACGTGCCCAAGGATAAGCTCAATTCCATTGCCGATCTGAAGAAGCCGTCCGTGAAGGCCAAGCTCCATGGCAAGATCCAGGGTATCGATCCCGGCGCGGGCGAGATGCAGCTGTCGCACAAGACCATGAAGGCCTACGGCCTGAACAAGGACTATCGTCTGGTGTCGGCCAGCGGTGCGGCCATGACGGCGGCCCTGGCGCGTGCCGAGCAGCGCAAGGACTGGATCGTGGTCACCGGCTGGACGCCGCACTGGATGTTCGGCAAGTGGCACCTGCGTTTCCTGAAGGATCCGAAGGGCACCATGGGTGCCGCGCAGCATGTCGACGCTGTCGTGCGTGACGGGTTCTCCAAGGATTACCCGGAGGTCGCGAGCTTTTTGAGCAACATGCACATCCCGCTGGGTCAGCTCCAGGCTGCGATGTACAACGCGCGCAAGACCAGTGAGCAGAAGGCGATCAAGAAATTCATCGCCGACCATCCGGACGAGGTCAACAGCTGGTTCAACAAGAGCAGCTGATCGCTCGCGCCTCGGGCGCATGAGCGCAGAAGCCCGGCCAGTCGGCCGGGCTTTTTATTGCGCGCTTGCTAAACTATGGGCATGGATAGTCTGTTATCACGATTCCTGTCGATTGTCGTGTTGGGCGCCGTCGTGCTGTTTGCGGGCTGCAGCGGTCACCAGCGGCGGGCCGGTACCCACGATCCGATCGTGATCGGCTGGACGGCCTGGGACGATGCGGAGTTCGTGACGCGGCTGGCCAAGGCGGTGATCGAAGACCACACGCATCACCCGGTGCAGCTCAAGCTGGCGGGTATAGGTAAACAGTATCGCGGCGTGGCCAACGGTCGTCTCGACGCCATGCTGATGGCCTGGTTGCCCGATACTCATGCGCGCTACTGGCAACGCTATCGGCGCCGGTTGGTCGATCTCGGGCCCCTGTACCAGGGCGGGCAACTCGGTTGGGTGGTGCCGGATTATGTGCCCCGCGATCGGCTGAACAGTATCGCCGACCTCGCGAAGCCCGACATTGCAGCGCGGTTGCACCATCGTATTCAGGGCATCGATCCCGGCGCCGGGTTGATGCAGCTGTCGAAAAAAGCACTCAAACGCTACGGCCTGAACACGCAGTATCGTCTTGCGGCCGCGGACGCTCGCGTGATGTCCAGGGTTCTGGCCCGCGCCGAGGCAGCGCACAAGTGGGTTGTGGTCACGGGTTGGACGCCGCACTGGATATTCGGCAAATGGCGGCTACGCTTTCTCCAGGACCCCAAGGGCGCGCTGGGCTCGCGGCAGCATGTCGATGCGCTGGTACGCGACGGCTTTCGCGAGGATTATCCGCGGGTTGCGGCCATACTGTCACGGATGCACCTGGGGCTGCCGGAGTTACAGAATGCGATGCTCGATGCCCAGGCCAACGGCTATGCGACGGCGGTAGAGGACTTCATGGCCCGGCATGCCGATCAGGTGGCGCAATGGACGGCGCCAGGCAAGCGCCATTGACGCCCTTGTATGGTCGCGCCGGCCTGCTAGCCTAGCAGGCCTAAATTCGGCTTTCTTACAGCCATGACTTTGTCGTCCCGTGGCGTCGCCGCCGTGTTCATCGGCCTGGCGGCAGCATTCGCCATCAACATGATGGGCACCACATTGCCCACCCCGCTGTATCCGATCTATCAGGATCAGCTCGGCTTCTCCGAACTCATGATCACGGTAATTTTCGCCGTGTACGCCGTCGGCGTGATCGCCGCGTTGATCATCACCGGTAGTTGGTCCGACCAGATCGGTCGCCGGCCGATGCTGGCGCTCGGTCTCGTTTTCTCTGCGGCCAGCGCGGTCGCCTTTATCTGGGGCGGCGCGCTAGTGCCACTGCTGATCGGGCGGCTGCTGTCCGGTTTCTCGGCCGGAATCTTCACCGGCACCGCCACGGTTGCCGTGGTGGAAATGGCGCCACGCCAATGGCGTGAACAGGCGACACTGGTGGCGACTGCCGCCAACATGGGCGGTCTCGGTCTCGGTCCGTTCGTCGCCGGTATCCTGGCGCAATACGCGCCGGCGCCGCTGCTGCTGTGTTTCGTGCTTGACCTGGTGCTGATCGCCCTCGCGGCGGGAGTGCTCTACCTGGCGCCGGAAACCGCGCGAAAGCCGGACCGGCCCCGGCTGACAGTTCGCAAGCCGGCCGTACCGCCCGGGGTTCGCGGCGTGTTCGTACCCGCGGCGATCGCCGGCTTTGCCGGGTTTGCCGTCATGGGCCTGTTTACGGCGGTGGCGCCCGCTTTTATCGGCAAGGTTCTGGGCTACAGCAATCACGCGCTGACCGGAAGCGTGGTTTTCATGCTTTTCATCGGCTCAACGGTCGGTCAGACGCTTCAGTCCCGACTGCCGCGAGCGGCGCGTCTGCCCATCGGTTGCCTCGGGCTGATTATCGGCATGGGATTTCTGATCGCGGCGATTGAATCCGGGTCACTGACGCTGATGATTTTCGCTGGGGCCATCGCCGGTGCCGGGCAGGGCGCGTCGTTCCGGGCCGGCATGGGCGAGATCACCGCGGCCAGTCCGGCGGAGCGCCGTGCCGAAGTGGCTTCCACTTTCTTCGTGGTTGCCTACGTGGCGATCTCTATTCCGGTGGTAGGGCTCGGCTTGATGGCGCGGGCCTGCGGGTTGCCCACAGCGGGCGTCATCTTTGCCTCGGCGGTGGCCGTGCTGTCGTTGATTTCGGCGGTCAGCCTGCTGGCGCGTCAGCGTGCGCGAACGGAAACGGCCGCATCCTGAGCCGCGCCTTTCGGCGGGTCGGCGTGTTGCTGCAGCTGCCACATGCGTGCATAGAGGCCGCCGGCCGCGAGCAGCTCGGCATGACGGCCCTGTTCGGCTACGCGGCCGGCGTCGAGCACCACGATCCGGTCGGCGTCGACCACGGTGGACAGGCGATGGGCGATCACCAGCGTGGTGTGGTCGGCCGCGAGTTCGGCCAGGGCGTGGGTGATCGCGCGCTCGGCCTCGCTGTCGAGCGAAGATGTGGCTTCGTCGAACACCAGGATCGCCGGGTTCTTGAGAATGGCGCGGGCAATGGCGATGCGTTGTTTCTCGCCGCCCGAGAGTTTCAACCCGCGCTCGCCGACCAGCGTATGCATGCCGTCCGGCAGCCGGGCGATGAAGTCGTCCAGATGGGCCATGCGCGCGGCGCGCTCGATCGCCGGGCTGTCGGCGCGATCCGGCGCGCCGTAGGCGATGTTGTATTCGATGGTGTCGTTGAACAGCACCGTGTCCTGCGGTACCACGCCGATCGTGGCGCGCAGACTGTCGAGCGTCAGCTCGCGGATGTCGGTGCCGTCGATCCGGATCGCGCCGCCGTCGACGTCATAGAAACGGAACAACAGGCGTGCCAGCGTCGACTTGCCGGCCCCGCTATGGCCGACCACGGCCACCTTGGCGCCGGGCCGGGCCACCAGATCCACGCCGCGCAGGATCTCGCGCTCGCTGGAATATCCGAAATGGACATCCTCGAACACGATTTCCGGCTGCGTCGCGCGCAGGGGGCGGGCATCCGCGGCCTCGGTGATTTCCGGCTCGATATCGGTGAGCGCGAACATGCGTGCGGTGTCGGCCATTGCCTTCTTCAACTCGCGATAGACGAAGCCGAGCGCCGACAGCGGCAGAAACAGCTGCAGCATGTAGGCATTGACCATGGTGAGGTCGCCGAGCGTCATGCTGCCGGCGACCACGCGCCGGCCGGCCAGGATCATGATCGCGGTCATCGCAAGCGCGATCACCAACGCCTGCAACGTGTTGAGCACGCCGAGTGAGCGCCGAGCGCGTGCCATGGCATCGGCCCAGCGGCCGAGTTCGGCATCGTAGCGATCGGCTTCGAAGGTTTCGTTGCCGAAATACTTCACGGTCTCGTAGTTGAGCAGGGTATCGACCGCGCGGGTGTTGGCCGCGGTATCCAGCCGGTTGGACTCGCGCACGTGCCGGGTGCGCCATTCGGTAAGGGCGGCGGTAACCGCCACGTAGGCGACCACGCTCACCAGCACGATCAGGGTGAACCAGATCGAGTAGTAATAGAACAGGATCGCCGCGACCAGGCCGATCTCGAACGCGGTCGGCAGGATATTGAACAGCATGAAACGCAGCAGGAAACGAATACCGCCAAGCCCGCGCTCGATGTCGCGTGACAGGCCGCCGGTACGCCGAGACAGATGGAACTCCAGATCCAGCCGATGCAGGTGCGAAAAGACCGCGAGCGCGACCTGATGCATGGTGCGCTCGGTCACCCGGCCGAACACCAGATCACGGATCTGGCCGAACAGGGTGGAGGCCAGACGCAGCGCGCCGTAGGCCAGCAACAGGCCGAGCGGCAGCACCAGGGCGGTGCTATGTTCCGAGCGATCCAGACTGTCGACGATATGCTTGAGCGCGATCGGCAGCAGTACGGAAGCGCCCTTGGCCGCCATCAGAAAGGCCATGGCCAGCGCCACGCGCGGCGTGTGCGCGCGCAGGTAGGGTGTCAGCGCCACCAGCCGTCGCCATTCGGCACGGCGCTCCGCGCGCTCGTCGGACCGGGGGCGGCGGTTCAATAGATCACGAGAGGTTGTCGTCCCGCCAGTGGATGTCCGGTTGAGGCGGTCACAGGTCGTGGCGCGCAGACAACGGCTGCTGCGGCACCTTTCGCAGCTTGCGGGTGTCGTAGCCTATGTTCTTCACGCGCTGCACCAATGCCTTGTAGCGTTTCGCACTGATATGCGGCGTACGCGCCATGATCCAGACATAGTCGCGCTTGTCGCGCGCGATGATGGTGCTGTCGTAGTTCGGGCTGACGTAGGAGATCACATACTGCAGCCGCAGGACATGGTAGAAATGCATGGCCCAGACGGCGTTGCCGGTGCCGTCAATCACTGTGCCGGTGGGCGTCATGGTGTGTTTCTTGCCATCGAAGCCGCCGTCGCGATAGGTGAACTTCACGTGGATCGTGTTGCCCCGGCCGCGCGAGTAACGCTCGATCTCGTTGTAGGCATTCTTGGTCTTGGACGGCGGGATGTGCGCGATCACATACCAGGGGCCCATGAAGCGATTGAGATTGACATCATGTTCGCGCGGGAACCCCGGCTTGGGGATCACGCTGCAGGCCGACAACGACAGCAGGGCAATGATCGGCAGCAGAAAACGAAGACGGGACATGACGGGCTCCGCGAGGCCGCCGACCGGCGCCGCAGTCGCGGGCGCCGGTCGGGGCCGGGATGAATGGCATTGTCTATGCGCTACGCAACAGCGGCGCCATTGGATGCCGGGCTGATCAGTCCCAGATACCGGGTTCGACCTGCTCCGGTTTCTTGAGCACCCGTTTGTTGAAGACCGGATCGCCGGTGCCGGTGCGGCGCTGTTTTTCGTAGTCCCGCAGTACGCGCAGCGCGATCGGGAACAGCAGCAGGATCGCCACCAGGTTGGTCGTGGCCATCAGCCCCATGGCGAAGTCCGCGAAATTCCAGACGAAGCTCAGCGTGGCCACCGAGCCGATGAAGACCATGGCCAGCAGGAAGGGCCGCAGCCAGGCGATCATGGTGTCCCCGTACTTGCCGAACAGGTAATCGACGTTGATCTCGGTGTAGGCGAAGTTCGCCAGGATCGAGCTGTAGGCGAAAAAGAAGATCGCCAGCGCGATGAACCATTCGCCGAAGGCGCCGAGGTGATACTGCATCGCATCCTGGGTGAGCTTGATGCCCTCCAGCGACTGGCCGGCCGCATGGGCCTGCAGGATATGGTCGTAGACACCCGAAAGCAGAATCACTACTGCGGTACAGCTGCAGATGATCAGCGTATCGATGACCACGCCGAAGGCCTGCACCAGCCCCTGGGCCGCCGGGTGCTTGACCTCGGCGGTCGCGGCGGCGTTCGGGGTGGAGCCCATGCCGGCCTCGTTCGAGAACAGGCCGCGCTGCACGCCGTTCTTGAGCGCGGCGGCCACGGCATAGCCGGCCGCACCCCCGGCGACCGGACCGTAGCCGAACGCCGATTTCACGATCAGTGCCAGCATGCTCGGCACCTGCGCGTAGTTCGCGATCAGGATATAGGCCGCGACCAGGAAGTACCCGACGGCCATGATCGGCACGATCTTCTCGGCCGTACGCGCGATCGACTTGATGCCGCCGTAGATGACGATGGCGGTGAGGATCACCAGCACGATCGCGGTCACCCAGTTGGGCACGCCGAAGCCGCCCTCGATGCCCTGCGCGATGGTGTTCGCCTGGGCGCCGCAGAAGGCAAAGCCGTAGGCGATGATCAGAAACACGGCGAACACGATACTCATCCAGCGCTGGCCGAGCGCCCGCTCGATGTAATAAGCGGGTCCGCCGCGATAGATGCCGTCGCCGTGGTGAACCTTGTAGACCTGCCCCAGGGTGCACTCGATGAAGGTGGTGGCGATGCCGACCAGCGCGGTCATCCACATCCAGAAGATGGCCCCCGGCCCCCCGGCGAACAACGCCAGGGCCACACCGGCCAGGTTGCCGGTGCCCACGCGGGCGGCCAGCGAGGTCGCCAGCGCCTGGAACGAGCTCACACCCTTGCCGCTGCCTTTCTCGGTGAACACCAGTGCTGCCATGTGCGCCAGCAACCGGAATTGCAGGCCGCGGGTGGCAATGGTGAACACCAGGCCGGCGCCCAGCAGCAAGTAGGTGAGGATGTAGTTCCAGATGAAACCACTGACTGGATTGATCACCGCATTCACGGCCTGTTCCAGCGTCTGGATGAGCGTCATCGATTTGTCTCCCCGGCGTACCCGGTCCCGGGCACGCGATAAGTGATACCGCGACGTTTTGCCCCCAACCGGAGCCAGGTACAGGCGCTGCCGCAGCACCACGCCCGGGCCCGGCGGAGAATGTCGCCGCGGGCCGGGTGCAAATCGCTGCTTGCAGATCGTCGCGAAAACGAATTGTGTCTTCGGGAGACCGCTCGGATTGAGCCGCCCGGTGTGGTTGGCCGTGCCCACGGCACGGCACCGGCGCAACACTCGCGGCGCGAGTGGTTGAGCCGCCGGCTTTTCGACCACCCAGCGTCGCACGTGACTCGGATCTGTAACGACCGTGTCCCATGCTGTGCTTGGCGCAAAGCGTCTGCGATTTCCCGGCGGCGCCCTTTTTACCGTGCCGAACGCGGCGAGGCAATTGGCCGGAAGCCGTAGGCGGCACCGCGGCAAGCGCTCGCGGTCGGTCGCGGCGCACGACAAGCCCGCCGCGCTCGCGCCGTGTCAGTCCGTGGGGTCGTCCGCCGATGCGGCAGACACCAGCTGGGCGCCCCTTTAGGCCGCCCGGCGCGGGCCGCTACGGGCGGGGCGATCGATCAATTCACCGGGCCGCCTTCGTCGTCCAGGCTGCACTCGGCCAGCCCCGGCTTGCTGGAGCAGCGAATCTTTTTCAACATATGCTGCATCTTGTGGCTGTACCAGCCGTCCTGGCAGAGTCGCTCGCGGGTGTTGCGACACATCCGGCGGTACTTCCGGGCTCGATCACCCGGGATACGCACCCAGTACTTGTCCGGGATCTTGTTGTCGGACCGTTTCACCCGACGCATGGTTGGCCCGTACATGTTGTTGAATACCCAGGTGCGTGATTTCTGGCCGAAATCGGCCGGGAACCGGTTCTTGTGGAATACGAGCTGGCCGGACAGCATGCCCGGCACGAAGTCGGCGATGCCGCCGTTGTTGCCGAATTCTGACAGCTACCGCCGCAAGGTCACGGATGTGACCCGGAAAGGCGATATTGACCTCGCTAATCGCGACATCAGGCGCCGCTTGAAACATGCGATCTTCGAGGCCCAATTCGACTAGACCAAGCGCGAATTGCATGCCGGGCAGTGTAATATATTTTAGATATACATCACCGCCCGGCATGCAGGGAGCCGACCATGACCAAGCCACTGCTTGTACGGTTTCGAGACGAGCGCAGCGAAAACGGCGCCGACCGCGATACCCTGAAGGCGGTCGCCGACAAGCTCGGTGTATCCGAAACGATGGCCGTACACATCGCGATCAATCGCATCCATCAGCGACTTTTCCCCGAGCAGTACAACGAGGACTTCCCCAGCAACGAGGCGCTGCGCCAGATACGGGCTGAGAACCCCGAAACACCGGGCGCCGTCGTCGACGACATCCGCGACCGGATCGCCGAGCACGAAGCCGAGGACGACCGCTAGGTCGGCCCGGCTCAAGAACGGGCGATCGAGCCCGCGCGAGGCGAGTGGCCACGGGCAGGGCGCATGGCGGCGCGCTGTGTGAGCGACAAGCACACGACGTCATGGATCGCCCGCAAACGAGCGTTTTTCAGAGGGCCGCGCCGCGGTTCTGCGAAAAGCGTTGCCGAGTGCAATCGCTCAACGGGCCCGCAGGAGCGATCACCGTCTGGCGCAGACTTCGATCGCACCGGGTCGGATCACACGTACGACGAACCGAAACAAGCAAGGATGCGAGGCCAAGGCTCTGCCGGCGATCGCGACGTGATCGGAGGTAGTGATGACCCAGGACAAAGCGTTTCATGTGCAGGCAGACGAATACGGCGCGGTCGTGTTCGCGCGCAGCCATGTTGTGGCGCGGCGCCAGGGTGCCGAGGACCTCGACACAGAGTTCGGGGAGGTCTCCTGCCTGTTACCTCCGCTGTTTTCAAAGCCTTCAAAAATAAAAGCCGGCGCCTGTCCGTCTTTTATTTTCAAAGGCTTCGCGGCTAATGGCCGCGGCGAGCATGCGGTCGCATGCTCGCGCTATTGACCCGAAAAATCATCTATTTTTGTGCCGGGTCAATAAACTGACAACCAGAAAATCCTACGGGTTTCGAACCTATCATGGCGCCGAAATCGCTCTGTATTACGCCCTCGGCGCTCTACCTGAGCCAGAGTGCGCCCACAAATTTCGCTGAGGAGCCTTTTAGAAACGGCAGGCCAAGGTGCCAAAACGTCGTATGCGACAATTGCGCCTGGCCGACTCGCTATATCCATGACCCAGACAATCGATACCGATGTGATCGTGCTCGGCGGCGGCGCGGCGGGGCTGATGTGTGCCGCGGTGGCCGGCGCGCGCGGGCGGCGTGTGCATGTGCTGGAAAAGACGCGGCGCGTGGGCAAGAAGATCCTGATGTCCGGCGGCGGGCGCTGTAATTTCACCAATCTGTACAGCGGCCCGGCGAATTTCCTGTCGGCCAACCCGCACTATTGCAAGTCGGCGCTGGCGCGCTATACCCCGGCCGACTTCATCGCATTGGTGGAAGCCCACGGCATTGCCTATCACGAGAAGGAACGCGGCCAGCTGTTCTGCGACCACTCGTCCAAGCAGATCGTGCGATTGCTGCTGGACGAATGCGAACGCGCGGGCGTGGCCGTGCATACGGAAGTCGATATCCGAAACGTCGCGCGCGCGGACAACGGTAGCTTCCGGGTCGACACCGGCGCCGGTGTCTGGACCGGCGCCGCCGTGGTGGTCGCCACCGGCGGGCTGTCGATTCCGAAGATGGGCGCCTCCGGCTTCGGCTTCGATCTGGCGCGACGCTTCGGGTTGGCCGTGCGCGAGCCGCGTCCGGCACTGGTGCCGTTCACGCTGGCGGGGCGGGAACGCGAATCGTTTGCCGCGCTGTCCGGGCTCGGGCTGGACGTCGAGGCCCATTGCCACGAGGCGAGCTTCGGTGCCGGGATGCTGTTCACCCATCGCGGACTGAGCGGGCCCGCCATGCTGCAGGTTTCGTCCTACTGGCAGGCCGGCGACCCGGTCGGCGTGGATTTCCTGCCCGGTGTCGATGGGCGCGCCTGGCTGGCCGAGCGGCGCGAGGCAAGACCCGATGCCCGTTTGTCCACCGTGCTGGCGGAACGCCTGCCCAAGCGCCTTGCGGCGTGCCTGTGTCGCGAGGTCGGGGCGGCGCGCCTGGGGGATGCGCGGCTCAAATCCCTGTCGGACCATGAACTGACGGCCGCCGGCGCTCGGCTCGCGGACTGGCGGTTCCGGCCCGACGGCACCGAAGGCTATCGTACTGCGGAGGTCACGATCGGCGGCGTGGACACCGCGGCCCTGTCGTCAGCCACGATGGCGGCGCGCGACGTGCCCGGCCTTTATTTTATCGGCGAAGTGGTCGATGTGACCGGGCATCTCGGCGGGCACAATTTTCAATGGGCCTGGGCCTCCGCCAACGCGGCCGGTCAGGTAGTCTAGGGCGCACATCCACGACCCCCGTCCGCCGACATGCCATATCGATGGCCTCCCCGGGCTGCCGCGCCCCTGATCGTGTTCCTGGCCGGTTGTGCCACCCACGCCCCGGCCGACACGTCCGCGGCCAACGCAGCGGGCGCGAAGCAGCCGACGAGCGAGCGGACGCAGTCCGAACCCGCCCAGTCGACGAAGCGCTCGAACGACAGCGGACAGGGCGCGCCGGCGGGTGTCGACGGGCGCGATGCGGCCGGTTTCGCGCGCTGGGTGGCGGGCTTCGAGCGGCGTGCCCGGGCCAGGGGAGTCGCCAGCACGACCCTGCACAGCGCCCTCGCCGATGCCGAATTTCTGCCGCGTGTGATCGATCTTGACCATCGCCAGCCCGAGTTCAACCGGGCGATCTGGGATTATCTGGATACGGCGGTCTCGGCCACGCGTATCGCCCACGGCCGCGAGAAACTGGCGACCTATCGGAACACGGCGGACCGGGTCGCGGCTCGTTATGGCGTGCCGGGCGCCGTGCTCGTTGCGATCTGGGGCATGGAGAGCAACTACGGGGCCAATTTCGGCCATTACGAAACGATCGATGCGCTCGCCACGCTGGGCTACGAGGGCCGGCGCGAGTCATTCGCCGAGCACCAGCTTTATGCCGCGCTCAGGATTCTGGCCGACGGCGATATCAGCCGATCCGACATGCGCGGTTCCTGGGCCGGCGCGATGGGCAACACCCAGTTCCTGCCGACCAGCTTCCTGGCGTATGCGGTGGATGCCGACGGCGACGGCCGGCGCGATATCTGGGGCTCGATTCCCGACACCATGGCCTCCACCGCCAATTATCTGGCCAAGAACGGCTGGCAGACCGGGCAGCCGTGGGGCCGCGAGGTCCGGCTCCCGGCGAATTTCAATTATGCGCAAGCGGATGGCGACGCCCATCGATCGGCCGCGGCCTGGCGCGCCCAGGGCGTGCGCCCGGTCGATTCACGCGGCCTGCCACAATTCGACTCGGCCGCCATCATCGCGCCGGCCGGGGCGTCGGGCCCGGCCTTCATGGTCGGGCCGAATTTCCGGGTGATCCGGCGCTACAACAATGCCACCAGCTATGCGTTGGCGGTGGGCCTGTTGGCCGACCGGATCCGGGGCGAACCCGGCGTACAGCAATCCTGGCCGCGGGACGAGGCGAGCCTGTCGCGTGCTCAGGTGCTCACCCTGCAGCGCGACCTGAATGCGCTCGGCTACGGCAGTGGCACGCCCGATGGCATCGTTGGCCCCAATACCCGAGCCGGGGTGCGCTCGTTCCAGCGCGACCGGGGTCTGACGGCGGACGGTTTCCCCACCCGGAGCCTGCTGCACCGGGTCGCGGTCGCGGTTGGCAACTAACGGCCGCGCACCACGGCGCGTCTTACTTTGCGCGGTTTTTCGAGCCCGTAGGGTGCGGGTGATAGCGCGCCGCCCATCGGCGAAGCCGCATGAAAAAGGCCGCCCCGCAGGGCGGCCCATGTCACGGGCGAATCGCGGGGCGGCCTATTCGTGGCCGGCGATCGCGTGCGGCACGTAGGGCGCTTCCAGTTGGGTCTTTTCATCCTCGGTGAGGGTGAGGTCCATCGCGGCGATGGCATCGTCGAGATGGCGCTCCTTGCTCGCACCCACGATCGGCGCGGTGACCTGCGGATGGGCCGCCACCCAGGCGAGTGCAACCTGGGCCATCGGCACGCCCCGAGCCTCGGCCACTTTGCGCAGGGCCTCGACCACCTGATTGTCGGACTCGGCGGCACCGAGCTTCCATTTCTCGGTCATCTGGTCGGTCTGGGCGCGCTTGGACTCGCCGCCGGCGCCCTGTTTCTTGCCGGCCAGCACGCCACGGGCGAGCGGGCTCCACGGGATCACGCCCACGCCCTGATCGGCGCACAACGGCAGCATCTCGCGTTCTTCCTCGCGATAGACCAGGTTGTACATCGGCTGCATGGTCACGAACTCGGTCCAGCCGTTGGCGCGAGCGATTTCCTGACACTTGGCGAACTGCCAGGCATACATGCTCGACGCGCCGATGTAGCGGGCCTTGCCGGCCTTGACCACATCGTGCAGGGCTTCCATGAACTCCTCGACCGGCGTGTCGTAGTCGAAGCGATGGATCTGGTACAGATCGATGTGATCGGTGCCGAGGCGCGTCAATGATGCATCGATGGCATGCATGATGTGCTTGCGCGACAAGCCGCGGTTGTTCGGGCCGTCGCCCATCGGGTTGTAGACCTTGGACGCCAGCACGAAATCCTCGCGGTCCGCGTAGTCCAGCAGGGCCTTGCCGACGACCTTTTCGGATTCGCCCTTCGAGTACATGTCGGCGGTGTCGAAGAAATTGATGCCGGCATCCAGTGCTTTCTTGATGAACGGCCGGCTGGCCTGCTCGTCCAGCACCCATTCACGCCATTTCGGGGTGCCGTAGGTCATCGTGCCGAGGCACAACGGCGAAACGCGTGTACCGGTCGATCCCAGTTGTTTGAATTCCATGGATTATGGGTTTGGCATATGTGTGTGCCTTACAATAATCTTCGTTATCCAGCCCGACAAGCTCAGCCGCCGAATTACGCTGTGGCGGCACGCGGTCGCGATGGCAATAGAAGCCGTACGCCACGCAGGAGAGGGGGCGGCGGTTGCGTGATAGTCTCAAGTCCATCGCGGCGCGTGGTGCCGCCTGTTTGGAGATGCGTGATGACGATTCGCCGAGGCGCCTGCGACCTTTCCGTGCTGCTGGCCCTGACCGCTGCGGGTGTCACGATCGCCCACGCAGCGCCCGGGCTCAAGCCCGGCCGCTACAAGATCGATACCGCCCATACCTATGCGCATTTCGCGATCGACCACATGGGGTTATCGACCCTGCGCGGCCGGATGGACGTGCGCAAGGGTACGATCCGGATCGGCGATGATCCGTCGCACAGCGTGATCGACGTCACGTTCGACCCGGCCAGCGTGGATACCGGCGACGACGCGCGCGATCAGCACCTGCGCGACATGGAAGGATTCTTCAACGTCAAGAAATATCCATCGCTCACATTCAAGTCGACAAGTGTGCGTTTCGACGATGCTGATGGCGACAGCGAAGCGACCGTGCGGGGCCGTCTCACGCTACACGGCGTGACGCGACCGGTTACGCTGCAGGTGGACGATATCGCCTGCAAGGTGAATCCGCTGGAAAAGACCCGCTACACCTGTGGTTTCGACGCCGCAACCGAAATCAAACGCAGCGATTTCGGCATGGATGCCTTCCCGAAGCTGGTCGGCGACAAGGTCGAGCTGTCGTTCGAGGTCGAGGCGAACAAGCCTGTGAACGCGAAGGACTGACTTGAAAAGTCGGTCCGCCAATGGACGCGCATGAGCGCAAATAAAAAACCGGAACCTCACTGTGTACAAAACTTAGCCGGACGGTGCTGTATTGCGTCCCGTTACGCAGCGACGGAGACGCGGAGTGACGGCGGGTGTCCGGCGCACTGCGCCGGTGCGGCCAGCCTGTTTGAGGGCCGCCAAAGCGGCCCGAGTTCTGGCTGCATCCCGCCGGCGCTGCGCGTCGGAGTGAACCGGCGTAGCCGGCGCTGTGTCGGGTGCCCTTCTTTCGGTTACCTTTCTTGGGCAAACAAGAAAGGTAACTCGCGCATCAGCGTGAAACCCTGGCCCGATCAATGGCTTCCAGAAGCGACAACACGCCGAGCGATCTCGCATGTCGCCCTGGCTGAGATTTATACATAATCAGGAGCCAGAATGACGACTGGCCGCGCCGGAGCGTGCCGAGTTTTCGAGTCGGGCCGCGCCAAGACGGGCCGCCTCGCTTCAATTCGCGTTTTGATTATGTACAACGTTCAGTCAAAGGCTTGATGACGCGATTGCGTGCACCCGAAGCAGCAATGCCTTGATCCTGCTTCTATTTGCGCTCATTCGCGTGCATTGGCGGACAAAGTGCCTTCGCTTATTCAGCCGTTGCCTGTCGTACATAATCAGGATTCGCGTTCAATTCACGTCCATTGGCCGACTCGTCCTTAACGAAGAAAAGATCGATCAGTTTGAACGCAGGTTATCGGATGTCACGATCTCGCTGATGCGCGACAGCTGGCGGATCGAGGCCTTGTGATCCTCGATGTCGTCGGTCGCACAGGCATCTTCGATCACACGAATGCGGTAATCGCGATCGTGACCGTCGCGGGCCGCTGATTGCACCGCCCAACTGGTCGAGACGCCGCACAGATACAGCGTGTCGACCGCGTTGGCGCGCAGTAGCGCCTCCAGCGGCGTGGCGTAGAAGGCGTTCACGCGTGGCTTTTCCACCACGAATTCGCGCTCGGGATTGGCCGGGGTGGCGTCCAGCGCTTCGTGGAATTCCGTGCCCCAGGTGCCGAGCTGCAACACGCCGTTTTCCTTGGCCGCGCCGAACAGCGGCGAATGCTTCGGGCATTCGGCGTAGCCCGGGCCGAAGCCGACCTTGACCAGCACCACGAACCACTCGTTGGCGCGGGCATGGGCCAGGGACGTGTTGGCATGCTCGATCACGCCGCGCTCGGCGATCTGCGGCGCCGCGCCGGCCATCGGGCTGTCGGGATGCACGATGTCGTTGATGAAATCCAGGGCGATCAGGGCAGTGGTCATGGCGACTCCGGTGTCGGTTTGAGAACCGCACCTTAGCAGCTGTACCCGCCGGCCCGGTCAACCAGGCCGGCGTACGCCGATGTCGCGCGGTGTCGCGTCAGCCCTGCCGGGCCTCGAGCGTCTCCCAGCGTTTCAATGCTTTTTCCAGTTCGGTTTCGACCCGGGCGAAGGCATCGGTGGCTTTCTTGATCTCGGCCTCGTTGCGGTCGTAGAAACCGGGCTCGGCGAAAACCGCTTCGCGTTCTGCCAGATCCTGCTCGAGTCTTTCGATCCGGCTCGGCAGGTCGCGCAATTCCTTGCGCTCGGCGGTGGACAGCGCCGATTCGGTCTTCGGTTTCGCTTGCGGCGTCGCGACGGGTTTGCTCGCCGCGGGCGCCGGTGTCCGATCGGCCGGGCGCTGGCGCAGATAATCCGAATAGCCGCCGACGTAATCACCGACGCGGCCGTCGCCTTCCATCACCAGCGAACTGGTCACCACATTGTCGAGAAAATCACGATCATGGGAGACCAGCAGCAGGGTGCCGTCGAAGTTGGTCAGCCGTTCCTCGAGCAACTCCAGCGTTTCCACGTCGAGATCGTTGGTCGGCTCGTCCATCACCAGCAGGTTGGCCGGGCGGGTGAACAGCTTGGCCAGCAGCAGACGGTTGCGCTCGCCGCCGGACAGCACATGCGTCGGGCTGCGCGCCCGCTTGGGCGAGAACAGGAAATCGCCCATGTAACTCATGATATGGCGGTCCTGGCCGTTGATGGTCACCGACGAGCGTCCGCCGGCGACGTTGTCGAGCACGCTGATGTTGTCGTCCAGCGCGGCCCGGTGCTGGTCGAAGTGGGCGATATCGAGAGTGGTACCGAGCTTGATGGTGCCGGCGTCCGGCTCGAGCTGGCCGAGCAGCAGGCGGATCAGCGTGGTCTTGCCGGCCCCGTTCGGGCCGATGATGCCGACCTTGTCGCCGCGCTGGATGGTGGTGGTCAGGTTGGTCACGATCGGCTTGTCGCCCCAGGCATAGGCAACGTTTTCCGCCACGATCACGTTCTTGCCGGAACGGGCGGCGTCCTGGGTCACGATATTGGCTGTGCCGGCGCGCTCGCGCCGCTGGGCCCGTTCGGCGCGCATGGCTTTCAGCGCGCGCACTCGGCCTTCGTTGCGGGTCCGGCGGGCCTTGATGCCCTGGCGAATCCAGGTTTCTTCCTGGGCCAGGCGCTTGTCGAACTCGGCGTTGGCCTTCTCTTCGTCGGCGAGTGCCTTGTCCTTGCCTTCCAGGAACTTGTCGTAGTCGCCGGGCCATGACGTCAGCCGGCCGCGATCGAGATCGATGATCCGCGTGGCCAGATTGCGCAGGAAGGCGCGGTCATGGGTGATGAACAACAGCGCGCCGGACCACGACATCAGGATCTCTTCGAGCTGCGCGATGGCGGCGATGTCGAGATGGTTGGTCGGCTCGTCGAGCAGCAGCAGGTCGGGCTCGGAGACCAGCGCGCGCGCCAGCAGCACGCGGCGCTTCTGGCCGCCGGACAGGGCCGTGAAGTCGGCATCCGGATCGAGCTTCAGGCGGCTCAAGGTGGCTTCGACCTGTTGCGCCAGCGTCCAGCCGTCGTGGGCCTCGACATCACTCTGGGCGCGGGAGAACGCATCCATCACGTCTTCCCCGGCCGACAGGCGCGCGGCCAGGTCGTGAAAACGCGCGACCGCCTCGCCGGCGGCGCCGAGCCCGGCGGCGGTCACCTCGTACACGCTGCCATGGGTCGCCGCCGGCACTTCCTGTTCCAGCCGCGAAATCTTCAGCCCCGGCTTGCTTTCGCGCTTGACCTGATCCGGCTCGAGTTCACCGGCGACGATACGCATGAGCGTGGACTTGCCGGTGCCGTTGCGCCCGACCAGCGCGACACGCTCGCCGGCGGCGATGGACAGCTCGGCGCGATCGAGCAGGACTTCGACGCCGTAGGACAGCGACAGTTCGCGGAGTTGCAGCAGCATGGAGGTATTAGCGGGCCAAGAATAAATCGAGCGTTATTGTACGCGTCCTGCCGCCGTTGCATGCTCCGCGCGGTAAAGACGATTTATCCGCGGATTAACGCAGAACTAGGCAGGTCGAAGACGGACGATTCAACGGTGTGCACATCTTGCCGCGATTGCTCCCTCGGCTGTTTATGCTCTGCTTCGTCCTTTCCCGTCGGTGCGCCGACGACCTCTGCCGGCGGCCCGTTCAAACGGAATCGGGCTCAACTTCGGGAAAGTCCCGCTGCGTCGCGGTCTGGCGATCGCGCGGTTTAGAATCCACCGATTATCCAAGATCGAATGGCGTGGAAATGATATGACCGATGGCGCCTGGCTTACGCTGACGATTGCTTTTCTGGTTGGCGCCGCACTTGGCGGGCTGATCGCCCTGCTGGTGGCACGCGCGAACCGTGCGGGGCTGGTTTCGAAGCTTGAGGCGCTCGAACGCGATGATGCAGCGCGCGGCGCCTCGCTGGAAAAAGCCCATGCGGAACTGGCGAATGCGCGTAGCGAGAATGCGCGTCTCGCCGAACGGATCGAGGCCGAGCAGCGTCACGCCGAGGACAAGCTGGCCACGCTCACCCAGGCGCGCGAGCAGATGGCGCACCAGTTCAAAACACTCTCGCAGGAGATCCTCGACGAAAAGGCCAAGGCCTTCAACGAATCCAGCAAGGCCAGCCTGGAGCCGTTGATCAATCCGCTGCGCGAGCATATCGGGCGCTTCGAGAAGCAGGTCAAGGAAGCCTATGACGTCGAGAACCGGCAGCGTTCCGCGCTCGCGCAGCAGATCAGGATGCTGGAAGAGTCGAACAAGGCGATCGCCGAGGACGCGACCAATTTGACCAAGGCGCTGCGCGGCGAGTCCAAGACCCAGGGCAACTGGGGCGAGATGATCCTGGAGACGGTGCTGGAGCGCTCCGGGCTGGAAAAAGGCGTGCAATACGAGACGCAGTTTCATAGCACCACCGAAGAGGGCAAACGCCAGTTGCCGGATGCGGTGGTGCATCTGCCGGAGTCGCGCTCGCTCGTGATCGACTCCAAGGTCTCGCTCACCGCCTATCTGCGGGTGCAGGAAGCCGAGGATGAAAACGCGCGCCGCACCGCGCTGGCCGAACACATCACCTCCGTGCGGCGCCATCTCAAGCAGTTGTCGGAAAAGAAGTATCAAGGCATCGATGCGATTCGGACGCTGGACTACGTGTTCATGTTCGTGCCGTCCGAGGCAGCCTATGTCGAAGCGCTGCGCGGTGATTTCGGCCTGCAGCGCGAAGCGCTCGATGCGAACATCGCGCTGGTGTCGCCGACCACGCTCATGCCGATGCTGCGCGCGGTGGAGAATCTGTGGCGGCTGGACAAACAGGAGAAAAACGCCGAGGCCATCGCCGATCGTGCCGGCACGCTGTATGACAAGTTCGTCGGTTTCATTACCGATCTGGACAAGGTCTCGCGCAATCTGGAAACCGTGAACAAGTCGTTCGCCGAGGCCCGCAACAAGCTCACCGACGGCCGCGGCAATCTGGTGCGCCAGGCCGAGATGCTGCGGGCGATGGGGGCGAATACATCGAAACAGGCGCCCAAGGCCTGGCGCGAAGCCGGCCAGCTCGGCGCCGACCGGGCGGCCGGGGAGGCGGACGATCCCGATGCGGCGCTGGATCGGCTCGAGGCGGATGAGGCGATCAGCGACGACGAAACCACGGGAGCCAAGTCATGAGTCCATCCATTCGCGAACGACTCGCCGCCCTGCGCGAATCCATGCCGCCGATCGACCCGGCCGAGGCCGATCGTCTGCGTGCGGCCGGCGCCTGGCTGGTCGATATCCGTGAGGCGGACGAGATTGCCCAGGGCACGCCGGTGGGCGCCAGGCCGCTCGGGCGTGGCTTTCTGGAAATGCGGCTGGAATCCGAGGGCGCGGCGGCCGACGACACGATTCTGTTGTTGTGCGCTTCGGGCTCGCGTTCGTTGCTGGCCGCCGAGCAACTGCATCAGCTCGGTTACACCGACGTGCGCTCGGTGGCGGGCGGCTTCGATGCCTGGAAGGATGCGGGGTTGGCCTTCGAGACGCCGGCCATGCTCGATGCCGGCGACCGCGCGCGCTATGCGCGCCAGCTCACCTTGCCCGAGGTCGGCGAGGCCGGGCAGTCGAAGCTGCGCGATGCCCGGGTGCTGGTGATCGGCGCCGGTGGGTTGGGCAGCCCGGCGGCCTTGTATCTGGCCGCGGCCGGGGTCGGGCATCTGGCGATCGTCGATCACGATACGGTCGATCGCTCCAACCTGCATCGCCAGATCCTGCATCGGGACGCCAGCGTCGGCCAGCCCAAGGTGCGTTCGGCGCATGCCACGCTTACCGCGCTCAACCCGGCGATCGAGATCGCGCCCGTTCAGGCACGGGTTTCGGCCGATAACGCGGCGGAACTGGTTGCAGGCTACGATCTGGTGATCGACGGCTCGGACAATTTCGCCGCGCGCTATGCGGTCAACGACGCCTGCGTGGCCGCGGGCATCGCGCTGGTCTACGGCGCGGTCGAGCGCTTCAATGGGCAGGTCGGGGTTTTTCCGGCCGGCGGGCGGCCCTGTTATCGCTGCCTGTTCGCCGAAGCGCCCCCGGCCGGCAGCGCGCCGACCTGTGCCGAGGCCGGCGTGATCGGCGCGGTGCCCGGTCTCGTGGGCACGCTGCAGGCACTGGAAGCGATCAAGTTATTGGTGGGCATGGCCGACACGCTGTCCGGCAAGCTGCTGTCGCTGGATGTGCGAACGCAGCGCTGGCGCACGATGTCGCTGCCGGCCAATCCCCAATGCCCGGTCTGTGCGGGCTGAAAACAGCGGGCTACGACATAAGTCGAATGTCAGTGCCTAGGTAGCGGTCGTTACCATTATTGTATTCCGTTGTATCCATTGTTTCGGCCGTCGGGGGACCGCGCATGCCGGCTTTCTATTTGATCGTGATAACGCTGGGGGCCTTTTACCTGGGCTACCGCTTCTACTCCCGGTATCTGGCCGAGCGCGTCTATGCGCTGGACCCGGACTTCAAGACGCCGTCGCACGAGTTGTCGGACGGGGTCGATTTCGTACCGACCAACAAACACATCCTGCTGGGCCACCACTTCACGGCGGTGGCCGGGGCGGCCCCGATCGTCGGGCCGGCGATCGCGGTCTACTGGGGCTGGCTGCCGGCGATCGCCTGGGTGATCCTGGGCACGATATTCGGTGCCGGCGTGCACGATTTCGGCGCCATCGTGACTTCCGCGCGTAATCGTGGCCAGAATATCGGCACGCTGTCCGGCAAGGTCATCAGCGCGCGCGCCAGCACGTTGTTCCTGCTGATCATCTTCTTCCTGCTGACGCTGGTGAACGCGGTGTTCGGCGTGGTGATGGCGATCCTGTTCGAAGCACACCCGGGCTCGGTGATCCCGGCCGTGATCGTGATCCCGATCGCGATGTGCATCGGCCAATGGGTGTATCGCATGAAGGGCGCGGTGCTGATTCCGTCGATCATCGGGCTGGTTCTGTTGTATGCGGCGATCCCGATCGGCCAGATGTACCCGATTCATGTCGACGGCCTGGCCCACCTGGTGGGGCTGTCGGTGCGCACGACCTGGGTAATCCTCATTTTCGCCTACACCTGGTTCGCCTCGCGCCTGCCGGTGTGGTTGCTGCTGCAGCCGCGCGACTACATCAACGGTCAGCAGTTGCTGGTCGCACTCGCGGTGATCTTCGCCGGCGTGATCGTCGGTTGGGACCAGATCACGGCGCCGGCGGTGAACCACGTGGCCGAGGGCACCAAGCAGTGGTTCCCGTATCTGTTCATCACCATCGCCTGCGGCGCGATCTCGGGTTTCCATAGCCTGGTCGCCTCGGGCACCACGTCCAAACAGATCGACAAGGAAACCGATGCCCGCTACATCGGCTACTGCGGGGCGCTGGGCGAGGGTTCGCTGGCGCTGGCCGCGATCCTGGCCTGCACCGCCGGGCTCGGTTCGGCGGCGGACTGGAACACAGCCTATTCCAGCTTTGGCGCGGCGTCGGGCGGGGCGCTCGGGCATTTCGTCGATGGTGTCGGGCATTTCCTGGCCAATCTCGGCATCGATGCCCAGCTGGGCGCCTCGTTCGCCGTGGTCGTGGTAGTGACCTTCGCCGGCACCACCATGGATACCGGCGTGCGCCTGCAGCGCTACATCCTGGAAGAGATCGCCGAACTGGCCGGCTTTCGGGCCCTGGTTGGCAAGACCACCATCCTGACCACGCTGGCCGTGCTGATTCCGTTGGCGCTGGCCCTGGTGCCGGGAGGCAACGGCGCCGGCGGCAAGGGCTTTGCCTTCGGCCAGCTCTGGACACTGTTCGGCACCACCAACCAGCTCACGGCGGGGCTGGCCCTGTCGGTGATCAGCGTCTGGGTGATGTCGCGCAATCGCAATCCGCTGGCTGCCCTCGTACCGCTGACCTTCCTGCTGTTCATGACCAGCTGGGCGCTGCTGCTCAACCTCGTCTCCTTTCTCAAGGAAGGCAGCTGGATGTTGTTGATCATGGATGCCGGGATCGCGGTACTCACCGCCTGGCTCATCGTGGAAGCGGTCACCGCGCTCAATCGCCAGCGGGGCGAACGTCGTGCCGGGGTGCCCAACGAGGCATGAGCATCGGTACCGGACATCGCTTGATCCTCGTGCGCGAGCAGGACGCCCAGCACAGCGGCTCGGGATGCTGCGGGCGGCTCGGTGAGGCGCATACCGACCTCGGTGGCGCGGCCGACTACGCGCACAGCCGGGCGGTGATGGAATCGGTCGGCACGGTCTACCGGCGCCTGCGCGACGCGGCGCCGGGGTTGGTCATCGATGTGGTCGACCCGCGCAACACGGTGTGGCTGTATCCGGCGGTCTGGCGCGCGTCGCGTCGGGCCGGGCGCGGTGTCGGCGCCTCGCTGAAAAGCCTGTCGCGCGCGGGCGCCGCGGCCGCCATCGTGCTCGACGGTGAGGTGTTGTACTCGGGCGCGTTGCCGCCGCCCGAAACGATTGTCGCCGCGGTGATGGCACAGTTGCACGATTCCCGCGCGGCCTGAGGGTCGCTGGCGGTTCCATTCCCGAAAGATCCAGCGGAGGCCGCATGGCGGACGACAAGAGTCTCTGGCGCCGCATCAACGATTATCACGACCAGCTGTTCGTGGCCCCCTGGCGGGCGAGCATCGCACGCGAGGCCCGCAAGGAAGAGGACGTGCTCGTGGCGCTGTTGTTCCTGGAAGCGCTGGGTATTCCCGGCCCCGCCGACTACTTCGCGCTGGAACTCTACCCGGATCTGATCGAGGCGTTTCATCGCTGGCACCAGCGCATGGGCATGGAGACATTCCCCGAAGCCGGGGTGTGCTGCTGATGGCGCACGACCACGACCACCACGAACCCACGCGCTTCTTTCTGTTCGGCGGCAAGGGCGGCGTCGGCAAGACCACGCTGGCGGCGGCGCATGCGCTGCGCCTGGCCGCGGCCGGCGAGCGCACGCTGCTGGTCTCCACCGATCCGGCCCATTCGGTGTCGGATCTGCTGGGCACGAAGCTGGGCGACGCGCCCACGGTTGCCGGCGACCATCTCTGGGCCATGGAAATCGACCCGACCGCCGACGCCGAGCGCTATGTGGATTCGATTCGCGAGGACGCGCGCGAGGCGGTCTCCAAGGCGGTGCTGCCGGCCCTGGATCGCCATCTCAAGCTGGCGGTGCAGGCACCGGGCACCGCGGAGTCGGCGCTGTTCGATCGCTTCACTCGCCTGATGGATGCCGCGCCCGGCGATTACGACCGCATCGTGTTCGATACCGCGCCCACCGGGCATACACTGCGGTTGCTCACCCTGCCGTCGATGCTGGGTGCCTGGGTCGAAGGGCTGGCCGGCCAGCGGGCCAAGGTGAACCGGCTGCAGGGCATGTGGCGTTCCATGGCCGGTGTGTCGGAGCCGGATCGCGACGATCGGGTGCTGTCGCGTCTGCGCCAGCGCGCCGAGCGGTTCGCGCGGTCACGCCAGCGTCTGCATCGAGAGGCCCTGTTTCATCCGGTGTTACTGGCCGAGCGTCTGCCGATCGAGGAAACCGTGCGTCTCATCGCCCAGCTCGAAGAGGCGGGCATTCCGGTCGGCGAACTGTTCGTGAATCGACTCTGGCCGGCCGATACCGACAGCGCCTTCGTTGCCGAACGGGTGGCCCAGCAGAACGAGTACCTGGACGAGATCCGCGAACGTTTCGCCGTACACGCCCTGGTCGAAGTGGCCCAGAGCGCTCGCGATATCGTGGGCCGGGAACAGCTGGAACAACTGGCGGACCAGCTGCCGGGGCCGAACATCGCGCCGTGACCGGCGTGAAAATCGGGCGGCGCGCTGGCGAACCGGCTGCGTTGCCGCTAGCCTTGCGCGATGAACCGAGTCGCTAGCCCCGTGTCCTTGTCCCGATTGACTTGGCGAGTACGCCTGCCGATCCTCGCCATCGCGGTGGTGTTGTCGGTCGCCGGCTGCGCCGGCCTGCCCACGCAGGGGTTCGTCTCGCCAGGTGCTGCCCACACCCATTACGACGGTTTCCTGGCCTATGCCGCGTTCAGCGACCTCGCGGTCGAGGGGGCCTACGAAAAAGCCCTGTGCCGTCATTTGCTATCGGCGGGGCATGCCTGCGACACCATGCTCCAGGCCGCGCCGCCGACGCGGCCGCAGAATGGCGATAGCCGGCATCGGGCCGCCTTGAACAGCGGCGCACAGGCGATCGTGGTCATCGAGCTGGCGGATCCGAAAGCCGCATCGCGCCGTATTCTCGATGACGGCCGAATCGGCTACCGCGTGAGTTTGATCGACGCGAAGACCCAGAAGGTGATGGCAAGATTCGCCATCGACGATGGCCGCTCGCGGCATCTGTCGAGCCGGGCCGACGCGCTGGCCGCGGCTGTCGTACACGCGCTCAAGCAACGGCAACTGCTCACCCGGCGATAGACGGACGGGTCGGCCAAGGCATTGAATGGAGCGGCGGACGAGATTCGAACTCGCGACCTCGACCGTGGGAGGGTCGCGCTCTACCAACTGAGCTACCGCCGCACGCTTGCCATTAGACCCGCGTTGGGCGGCACAATGCAAGCGGATTCTCATGATCCGGAACGTCGGCGCGCGCAGCGCCCTTCAGGAGCAGCGACGCATGAACAACGTACTCATCACCGGCGGCACCGGCTTCATCGGCCGGCACCTGGTTACTGATCTTCTGGCCGATGGCTGGACGGTGGAAGTATTGACGCGCGATGCGGCAAAAGCACGACGCGTGCTGCCCGCCAGCGTCGTGCCGGTCGAATCGTTGGCGCAGGCGAGCGAGCCGCGCGCGGTGATCAACCTCGCCGGCGAGAATCTGGCCGCCGGGCGTTGGACCGAGGCGCGCAAGCGCGAGATGCGCGAAAGTCGGCTTTCGGTTACGCGGGATCTCGTGGATTTCATCGGTCGATGCCACACAAAGCCGGACGTGCTGATCAGCGGCTCGGCGGTCGGGTTTTATGGCGCACGTGGCGATGACGTGCTGGACGAAAGCGAGCCGGCGGGCCACGAGTTCCAGTCGCGGCTCTGTGCCGACTGGGAAGGCGAAGCCGCGCGGGCGCGCGATGAATACGGTGTGCGCGTCTGCTTCATCCGGACCGGGATCGTGCTTGGGAAGAACGAAGGCGCGCTGGCGCAGATGATCACGCCGTTCAAGTTCGGTCTGGGCGGGCATTTCGGTAGCGGCCGCCAGTACATGCCCTGGATTCATGTTCGCGACGAGGTCGGCGCGATTCGCTTTCTGATGCGCGAGACGAGCTGTCAGGGCGCCTACAATCTGACGGCGCCGAAGCCGGTGACCAATCGCGTTTTCACCCGGACGTTGGCGCGCGTTCTGCACCGGCCCTCGTTTGCCTGGGTGCCGGGCCCGGCGTTGAAAGCCATGGTCGGCGAAATGGCGCGTCTGCTGCTGACCGGGCAGCGGGCGGTGCCGCGCGCGTTGGAATCGGCCGGCTATGTGTTCGAGTATCCCGAACTCGAGGCGGCCTTGAATGATCTCGTGGGGCGCTGACCGATGAGCGAAACATTGATCACGGCGCTGGCCGAGGTGGTCGGCGCCGAGCAGGTCATCGTCGAAGGCGAGGCCGCCGCGCGCTATCTCACCGAATGGCGAGGCGCGTTCGAGCCGCAGGCGGCGGCGATCGTGCGCCCGGCCGATGTCGACGAAGTGGCGCGCATCGTGACCGTGGCCGCGCGCTTCGACGTCGCGATCGTGCCGCAGTCCGGCAATACCGGCACGGTCGGCGGATCGGCGGCGGACGATCCGCGACGGCAGGTGATTCTCAGCCTCGAGCGTCTGGATCGCATTCGTGAGATCGATGCCGACAACGCCACGATGACGGTCGAGGCGGGTTGCACGCTGGCGGATGCGCAGCGTGCCGCGGAGGCCGCCGGTTTCTATCTACCGATTCAACTCGCGTCGCGCGAGCGCTGTCGTATCGGTGGCAATCTCGCGACCAACGCCGGCGGGCTCAATGTCGTGCACTACGGCAACACGCGCGATCGCGTGTTGGGGCTGGAAGTCGTGCTGGCGGACGGGCGCGTCTGGGACAATCTCACCGGGCTGCGCAAGGACAATAGCGGTTACGATCTGAACGACGTGTTCGTCGGCTCCGAAGGCACGCTCGGCATCATGACAGCCGCCGTGCTGGAACTGGCGGACCCGCCACGGCAACGCGCCGTCGCATTCTGTGCGCTGGCGGATGTGGCCGCGGGCGTGCGTCTGGCCGCGCGCCTGCGGCGCGACACCGGCCAGCACGTCGTCGGTTGCGAACTGATCTCGGCCCAGGCGCTCGAGCTGGCCTGTGATTATTCCGTCGATTGCCGTGTGCCGTTTGCCACACGCGCCGACTGGTATCTGCTGGTCGAGGTGGCCATCTCGGCTGCCGGCGACTGGCTCGCCGCGACCTGTAGAGATACGCTGCGACATGCCACGACGGAAGGGGATATCGTCGATCACGTACTCGGCGAGACGCCCGAAGCGATGGCGGACTTATGGCGCCTGCGTACGTCGATCCCGCCGGCCCAGACCGCGGCCGGGGCCTCGATCAAGCATGATATTTCGCTGCCGGTGTCGAAGTTACCAGCGTTCATTGCCGACATGACACCGCGACTGCATGCCGCCGTACCGGATATCCGGCCGTGCGTGTTCGGCCATGTGGGCGACGGAAATCTGCACTTCAACCTGACGCGGCCACGGGCGATGGAAGACGCCGAGTTCCGGCGCCATGAAGCCGAGTTGCATCGCCTGGTTCACGATCGGGTCGCCGCCATACGCGGCTCCATCGCCGCCGAGCACGGGGTGGGGCGGTTGAAGGTCGATGAGATCGTGCGTCTCAAGCCGGCGGTCGAGATCGACATGCTGCGCGCGCTCAAGGCCGCGTTCGACCCGCATAACCGGCTCAACCCGGGGGCGGTCGTTCGAATCTGATCGGTCGTTGCCTGCTGACGAGCGCGCATGAAAAAGCCCGCGTTCGCGGGCTTTTTCATGCGTATCGATGCGCTCGCGTATCAGCCGATGCCGGCGATGCTCGAAGCGCCGACCAGATCGATCAGCCAGGTCGGGTAGATGCCGACGATGATCGTCACCGCTGCCAGCAGCCAGATCACGACGGTGCCGGCCGTCTGGCCCATACCGCCGGTGGCCGGCTCGCGTGCGTCGGCCGGGCGTTCCATGAACAGCAGAGCCATCACGCGCAGGTAGTAGAACAGGCCGATGCCGCTGCCGATGATGATGCCGGCGACCAGCCACCACAGACCGGCGGCGACCGCCACCGACAGAATGTAGAACTTCCCGATGAAGCCCATGGTCAGCGGGATGCCGGCCAGCGAGAGCATCATGATCGCCATCGATACCGCCAGGATCGGACGCTTCCAGTACAGGCCGCGATAATGGTCGAGGTGGGCTGCATCGCGCCCGGCGAACGGGCTGGAGACCAGCGAGACCACACCGAAAGCGCCCAGCGTGGTGCCGACGTAGGTCGCCAGATACACGCCGGTGGCCTCGATCGACAGCGGGATGCCGGCGACGATCACGGTCAGCAGATAACCGATGTGGGCGATCGACGAGTAACCCAGAATGCGCTTGATATTGGTCTGGCGCAGGGCCAGCAGGTTGCCGGCGAACATCGACAGGAAGGCGATCACGCCCACCAGTGTCAGCAGCCAGGGATCGTGGGCCACCGGCGCAAGGAAGAAGAAGCGCATCAGCAGGGCGAACACCGCTGTCTTGCTGACCGTCGCGAGGAAGGTCGACACCGGCGCGGGAGCGCCTTCGTAGACGTCGGGTGTCCAGACGTGGAAGGGCACGAGCGACAGCTTGAAGGTGAGCGCGACCAGGATCATGCCCACGCCCATCAGCACCCAGGCGTGGCCGGGAGCGCCCGACTGCAGGGCGACAGCCAGGCCTTCATAGTCCAGATGGCCCGAGGCCGCGTACAGCAGCGCCATGCCGAACAGCAGGAACGAGGAGGCGGCGCCGGAGAGCACCATGTACTTGAAGCCGGCTTCCAGCGACTGCCGTTCGCGGTAGGTGTAGGCGATCATGCCGTACAGCGGCACCGACAGCAGTTCCAGGCCGATGAACAGCGAGGCGAAGTGACGGCTGGCGACCAGCGCCATGCCGCCGAGCACCGACGATGCGACGAGGATATAGAACTCCTCGCGATTGTCGTCGAGCCCCTCGAAGTACGCGCCGGCAAAGGTACAGGTGGCGAGAGCCGCGACCAGAATCACCGCCCAGAAGAACACGGCGTAATCGTCGATGACGAACAGCGGCGTGACTTGGATCGGCGTGACCGCGAGCACGGCCAGCAGTGAGACCAGCGCCAGATTCAGCCCCACCACCGTGATGGCGACGGCCGAGCCGTGGTTGCGCTTGCAGGCGATGGCTGCCATCACGCCGATCACGGCGAGGCAGGTGAAAATCGGCGGCAGCACCGCGACCAGTTGGTTCCAGGTGTCGTTCATGTCAGCTATCGCTTAACTTGCCGAGGAGGCGGCCAGCCCCGTGGCGAACCAGTGGGAGACTTCGGTCATGGTGGTCTGCGAGACCGACAGTATGGTCTGCGGGAACAGACCGACGATCAGCGTGACCACGACCAGCGTCATCATGATGGTGTACTCGCGGGCACTCATGCGCGCGATGGTGTCCTCGCCGGACGGCGTGCCCCAGTACACCCGATGCATCAGGTACAGCGCATACACGGCCGCGAGAATCATGCCGCCGGAGGCGACCACCACCACCCACGGCCAGGCGGCGAACGCCCCGAACAGGATCAGGAATTCGCCGATGAAGTTGGCGGTCGCCGGCATGCCGAGCGAGGCCACAACGAAGATCAGCGCGAAGCCGGGCAGGGCGCCGAGGCGTCCGAACAAGCCGCCGAGCTGGCGCATGTCGCGGGTGCCCATGCGCTCGTAGAGCTGGCCGGCGAGAATGAACAGCGCGGCGGTCGATACGGCCGAGGCCACGACCTGAATCATCACGCCCTGCAGCGACAGCAGCGTGCCGGCATACAGGCCGACCAGGATGAAGCCCATGTGCGAGATGCTCGAATACGAGATCAGGCGCTTCATGTCGGTCTGGGCGAAGGCCATGACCGCGCCGTAGTAGATGCTGATCACGCCCAGCGCCAAGGCGATCGGTGCGAAGGCCGCGGAGGACTCCGGGAACAACGGCAGCGCCAGTCGCAGAAAGCCGTAGGCGGCGGTCTTGACCAGAATTCCGGACAGGTCGACCGCGCCCGAGGATGGCGAGTTGGCCTGGGCATCGGCCAGCCAGCCATGGAACGGCACCGCCGGCAGCTTCACCGCGAAGGCGATGAAGAAGCCGAGCATCAGCACCATGCCGAGGCCGCCGCCGAGCTGGGTGTTCAGCAGGGCGTTGTAGTTGAAGGTCAGGTGACCGCTCTGGGCGTAGTGCACGAACACCACGCCGAGAATCGACGCCAGCATCAACAGGCCACTGGCCTGGGTATAGATGAAGAACCTCACCGCGGCGCGGACATGGGAGGCGCGGTCGAACTCGCCGTGTCCCCAGAGCGCGATCAGGAAGTACATCGGGATCAGCATCAGTTCCCAGAAGAAGAAGTACAGGAACAGATCGATCGCCAGGAAGATGCCCATCACGCCGCCGAGCGTCCACATGAGATTCATGTGGAAGGCGCCCACGCGTTCGCGCACCTGGCTCCAGGAGCAGGCCACGGCCAGCATGCCGAGCAGGCTGGCCAGCAGCACCATGATCAACGATAGCCCGTCGATCGCCAGGTGGAAATCGATGCCGAAGGCCGGAATCCACGGCACGCTGATCTCGCGTTGCCAGTGCGGCGCGTTGCCGCCGAGCCCGGCCAGGGAGAAGTCGCCGGTGGCCCACAGCCACAGCGCCGGAATGAACACCAGCGCCATGGAGGCGAAAGCGATCCAGCGCGGTGCGGCGCCTTCGGAATTGCCGCGGCCGACGAGCCAGCACAGCGCGCCGCCGATGAAGGGGATGAATAATAGCCAGCAAAGGAGCATCGAATCGCCTTCTTATCCGAACATCAACACGGCCAGCAGCACGGCCGCACCGGCAAACATGACCATTGCATACCAACGCAGCCGGCCCGACTGGACCGCCGACAGCCCCGAGTTGCCGACCGAAGCCAGCCCGGGCACCACGTTCACGATCGCCTCGATCCAGTCGCGGCGATGGCCGCGCGCGACGCACAGGAAGGGCTGGACGAAGACCTTGTCGTACAGCCAGTCGAAGCCGAGCGCGCTGTGGAAGAACAGCCAGGTCTTGCGGCCCGGGCCGTCCTGGGTGGCCTGCGCGATCAGCTGGCGCTTGCCGAGGAACAGCGCCGCGGCCACGCCGAGGCCGACCAGCGCGACCACGCTCGAGATGATCTCGAACACGATCTCGATCCACGGATGGCCTTCGACTGCGCCCGAGGGCAGCACGCCGTCCAGGGGCTGATGGATCAGCGCGCCGACGAAGGTCGACAGCACGGCCAGGATCATCAGCGGCACGTGATGCGGGATACCGTGGCCGGGGTGGGCATGGGTCTTCTCTTCGCCGTGGAAGACGATGAAGATCATGCGGAAGGTGTAGATCGAGGTGATGAACGCGCCGATCAGGCCGAACAGCCACAGGATGCCATGCCCGTTGGCGACGGCGTCCCACAGGATCGCGTCCTTCGAGTAGAAGCCGGCGGTCACCAGCGGCAGCGCGGACAGCGCCGAGCCGCCGATGATCATCAGCCAGTAGTCCAGTTTCAGCGTCTTGCGCAGACCGCCCATCTTGAAGATGTTCTGCTCGTGGTGGCAGGCGATGATCACCGAACCCGCGGTCAGGAACAGCAGCGACTTGAAGAACGCATGGATCATCAGATGGAAGATGGCGGCCTGCCATGCGCCCACGCCGAGCGCCAGGAACATGTAGCCGATCTGGCTCATGGTCGAATAGGCGATCACGCGTTTGATATCGGTCTGGGCGGTGGCCGCCAGACCGGCGATGAGCAGGGTGACGCCGCCGATCACGCCGACCAGTTCCTGGATCGCCGGTGCCATCGCGAAGATGCCGTGCATGCGCGCGATCAGGTACACACCCGCCGTCACCATGGTGGCCGCGTGGATCAGCGCGGAGACCGGTGTCGGGCCGGCCATGGCATCCGCCAGCCAGGTCTGCAGCGGTAACTGGGCCGATTTGCCGCAGGCGCCCAGCAGGATCAACAGCGCCGCGATGTTGGCGGTGGCATCGCCCTGGCTCCAGACCTGCGGCGCGTCATGCAGCAGCGTCTGGATGTTGAGCGTGCCGAACACCGTGTACAGCAGGAACAGGCCAATGGCGAGGAATACATCGCCGATACGGGTGATGATGAAGGCCTTGAAGGCGGCCCAGGCATTGGCCGGGGTCTGGTAGTAGTAGCCGATCAGCAGATAGCTGCACAGGCCCACCCCTTCCCAGCCGAGGTACAGCAGCAGCAGGTTGTCGCCGAGTACGAGCAACAGCATCGCCACGATGAACAGGTTCATGTAGGCGAAGAACCGCGCCATGCCCGGCGAGCCTTCCAGGTCGTGGACCATGTACCAGGCGGCGAACCAGTGGATCAGAAAGCCTACGCCGGTGATCACGCCCATCATGGTGATGGACAGGCCGTCCAGGTAGAGACCGAAGTTGATGTGGAAGTCGCCCACGGCGATCCACTGCCACAGCGTCTGGACGTACGGATAACCGCCGTTGGCGCCCCAGAACACCATCACCAGCGCGGTGACCAGCGCGGCGAGGCCGACCGAGGCCGCGCCGATGGTACGGGCCGCGTTGTCGGCCATGCGCGGGAACAGGGAGAGCGCAATGGCGCCGGCCAGGGGAAAGACTAGGGTCAGGACTAGAAGATTCATCCGTGCATCTCGCTGGCTGCGTCGATGTCGATCGTGCGGAAACGCTTGTACAGCTGGAGCAGCAGGCCCAGGCCGATGGAGGCCTCGGCGCCGGCCAGTGCAATGATCAGAATGAACATCGCGTTGCCGTCGGCGGCCTGCCAGTGGGCGCCGGCGACGATGAAGGCCAGGCCCGTGGCGTTCAGCATGATTTCCAGGCTCATGAGGATGAACAGCGTGTTACGCCGCACCACCAGTCCGGTCAGGCCGGCGATGAACAGCAGCGCGGCCAGCCCCATGCCGTATTGAATGGGAAGTCCCGTCATTATTGTTCCCCTGCCTCGGTGGTCTCGCGATCGCCGTGCTCGGCTTTCCAGCGGGCCTCGTTGCGCTCGTCACGGCCGATGTGGATGGCAACGACCAGGGCGGCGAGCAGCAGGAAGGCGGCCAGCTCGACCACCAGCACATAGGGGCCGAACAGGGTCGAACCGACAGCGTTGGCCGAAAGCGGTGTGCCGTTGATGCCGCCGATCGCGCCGCCGACGGTTATCGACCAGACCATGGCGACGAGCAGGATGGCGGCGAACACCGACGGGCCGACCCACAGCTTGGGCCGCAGCCAGTGACGTTCGCGCTCGACCGTCTCCTGGTTGAGATTGAGCATCATCACCACGAAAACGAACAGCACCATCACGGCGCCGGCATAGACCACGACCTCGAGCGTGGCCGCGAACGCGGCGCCCAGGGCATAGAAGTCGATGGCGACGGCCAGCAACGACGTGATCAGATAGAGCAGGGCATGCACGGGGTTCGAACAGGTGATGGTCCGAAGGGTCGCGGCGAGGGCCACGATGCCGGCGATGAAGAATGTAATTTCCACGACGATCCCCTTGGCTTACGGCAGCAGCGTCTTGATATCGACCGGCGCGGCCTCGTTCTCGGCCTCGCCCTTGTCCTTGCCGCCGACCGACATGCCGGCCACCCGGTAGAAGTTGTAGCCGGGGCGCTTGCCGACGCCCGAGATCAGCAGATCGGACTTCTCGTAGACCATGTTCTGACGATCGAATTCGCCCATCTCGAAATCCGGGGTGAGCTGGATCGCGTAGGTCGGGCAGGCGTCCTCGCAATAGCCGCAGTAGATGCAGCGCGAGAAGTTGATCCGGAACGTCTCCGGATACCAGCGGCCGGCTTCGTCCTCGGTCTTGACCACGCTGATGCAGTCGACCGGGCAGGCCACCGAGCACAGGTTGCAGGCGACACAACGCTCGGCGCCGTCGGGGTCGCGGGTGAGCACGATGCGGCCGCGATAGCGCGGCGGCAGATAGGGCTTTTCCTCCGGATACAGGACCGTGTCCCGCTTGCGGAAGGAATGCATGAACGTCATGCCGATCGTGCGGAGCACGCTCGACGTGGCGGAGAAGGCGTTCTGTGCGGCGTTTTTCATAAACGACTCGTTGCAAACACGTTGTACGACCGGCAGCGCGGGCGGCGCCGGCGTCTCACTAGCTCTGGGCGACGACGATCGCGCCGGTGATCGCCACGTTGAGCAGGGCGATCGGCAGCAGCACCTTCCAACCGAAGGCCATGAGCTGGTCATACCGCGGGCGGATGGTGGCCGCGCGCAACAGGACGAAGAAGCACATGAACAAGAAGGCCTTCAGGAAGAACCAGACAAAACCGGGCAGCCACGGGCCGAGCCAGCCGCCGAAGAACAGCGTGGTGACCAGGCACGAGATCAAGACGATGCCCAGATACTCGCCCACGAAGAACATGCCGAACTTCATGCCCGAGTATTCGGTGTGATAACCCGCGGTCAGCTCCTGCTCGGCTTCCGGCAGGTCGAACGGCGCGCGATGGATTTCCGCGCAGCCGGCGATGAAGAAGACCACGAACGCCGGGAACTGCGGGATCACGTTCCATAGGCCGCGCTGCGATTCGACGATGTCGCCGAGATTGAAACTGCCGGCCAGCAGCACCACGCCCAACAGCGACAGGCCCATGAAGACTTCGTACGAAATCATCTGGGCTGCTGTGCGCATGGCGCCCAGCAGCGCGTATTTGTTGTCGGACGACCAGCCGGCGAAGATCACCGAGTACACGCCCAGCGAACTCATGGCCAGCAGGAAGAGCACGCCGACGTTGAGGTTGGCGATGGTCCAGGATTCGGTGAACGGGACGACGGCGAACGCCATGATGGTGGTGAACATGATGATCGCCGGCGCGATCACGAACACCGCCTTGTCGGCGAATGGCGGGATCCAGTCTTCCTTGAAGAAGATCTTGATCATGTCCGCCACGACCTGGAGCGAGCCGAACGGGCCGACCCGGTTGGGGCCGTAGCGGTCCTGCCACAGGCCCAGCAGCCGGCGCTCGATCGGGATCATCAGGGCCGCCATGATGACGCAGCCCATGAGGGTGACGATCGTCAGGATCGCGGTGACGACGGCCGACAGGATTTCGTGCTCGGAGATACCGAAGATCATGGTTTCACTTCCACGGGCAGACGCAGGCCGCAGACCCCGTGCATGCCCACGGGCACGCCGATGGTCCGGTCGGGCAGGCTGGGATCGATGGCCAGCGGGAAGGCATGGGTTTCGCCGTCCACGGCCAGTTCGAGCGAATCACCGGGGGCGACGCCGAGCGCCTTGGCGGCCTCGGCATTGACGCGGTATTCCGGGGCCGGCATGCGTTCGGCGATGGCCGGCGCGCGCGCCGACTGCGACTCGCTGCCGAAGATGTGATGCATCGGCACGGCCTGCCAGCCGTCGACCGCCGTCACCTCGGCGGCAGAGAACTCGCCAGCCCCGGAAGCTGTGGCGAACAGCCTTATGCCGGGGTCGCCGCCTTTCAGATGGCCGCCCACCTCGTCCTGGAAGCGGGTGATGGCCGCCTGGTTGGAATCCCAGCCGGGGCTCCAGGCGTAGGCGAGCGTTGACGGCGGCTGATCCACGCCGTAATAGCCTTCCATCGAGTAGGCCAGCGGCGAATCCGGATCGACCTCGGGCCGGCGCTCGCGCACATCCACGTTGGCGTACATCGCGGTGCGGCCGGAGAAGCGGTGCGGGCTGCGCGGGAAGCGCATGCCGAACTTGCGGAAGCTCTGGCTGGGGGCGGCGTCCTCGATGCCGGCGAACTGCGGGCATTCGGCGACGATGGCCTGGATCAGATCGTCCATGCCGAGCCAGTCGGGCTTGTGGCCCGCGACTTCGGCCAGGTCGGCTGCCCAGCGCCAGCCTTCCTGCATCGGCGCGTCGGGGATGAAAACCTGGAAGAAACGCTGGGCGCGTGCTTCGTTGTTCACCAGTGTGCCGTCGGCCTCGGCGAAGCTGCCGGCCGGCAACACGTGCGTGGCTTCGCCCACCGTGCGCGTCATGCTGTGATCCATGACCACCACGTGCGCGGCCTTCCGGATCGCGGCATCCACGCGTGCCTTGGTCGCGCGCTCGTACAGGCAGTTCTGCATCACCACCAGGGTGTCGGCGGAGCCGTCCTCGATCGCGGTGAGCGCGTGATCGACGTTGCGCTGTTCCAGCATCGCCATGCCGAGCGAGTTGGCCTCGGACAGGGTGACGAACAGGCGGCCGGCGTCATTGGCGGCGGCGACGGCCTGGGTCACGTTGGCCGCGGCCTTGAGGATGGCCGGATCGCCGAGGCTGGTGCCGGCGACGATCAGTGGTTTCTTCGCGCTCTTGAGCGTTGCCGCGATGGCATCGACCAGCGCCTGGGTCTCGTCGTCGAGCGGGCCGGCCTTGGGGGCGGTGTTGTCGAGTGCATGGGCCACGGCGAAGCCGAGCTCGGCGATCGCGGCCGGGCGCAGGCGCTGCGGCGACATCACGATGTCATCCAGGCGCGTGGCGTGGGTGGTCGCCGAGAAGATCGGGCTATTGTTGTGCTGGCCGATGTCGCGCACGGCACGGGCATGCCACTTCGGGATCTTGTTGGCCGCCGCGTGCTCCAGATGCTTGTTGCGGCGGGACTGGCGCAGCGACAGGGCCAGCCGCGGCGCGGTCTGGGTCACGTCCTCGCCGAGAATCAGCACGGCGTCGCAGGATTCGACTTCGCGCAGCGTGGCCAGGCGATCGGCATGGGCCGAGATCGTGTCACGCGCGGCCAGGCTGGCATCCGAATCGGCCGGACTCATGCCATTGCTGAAGTGCTCCGCACCGACCAGATGGCGCAGGGCGAAGTTGTCTTCCAGCGAGGCCCGCGGCGAGCCCACGCCGACCACGCCGTTGGCCTTGGCGAAGACCTCTTCCATGACGTCGCGCATGACGTCCATCTCGCGCGGCTCGAGGATGCCGTCGGCGTTGCGTACCAGCGGCTGGCGCGGGCGGTCGTCGCGATTGACGAAGCCGGCCCCGAAGCGGCCGCGGTCGCACAGGAAGTAGTGATTGATCTCGCCGTGATAACGGTTCTGGATACGCTTGAGCACGCCCTGGCGCGAACCAGGGCTGGTGTTGCAGCCCAGCGAGCAGTGGGTACAGATGCCGGGGGCATTCTGCATGTCCCACTTGCGATTGTAGTGGGCGCCGAGCGTCTTGTCGGTGAATACGCCGGTGGGGCAGACTTCCACCAGGTTGCCCGAGAATTCGTTGTCGAACGCACCGTCGGATTCACGGCCGAAGTAGACGTTGTTGTGCGAACCCAGCGCGCGCAGATCGTCGCCGTCGGCATAGTCGCGGTAGTAGCGCACGCAGCGATAGCAGGCGATGCAGCGGTTCATCTCATGGTTGATGAACGGGCCGAGGTCCTGGTTCTTGTGGGTGCGCTTGGGCCCGCGATAGCGGCGCTGCGTATGGCCGGCCATCAGGGTCATGTCCTGCAGATGGCACTCCCCGCCTTCCTCGCAGACCGGGCAGTCGTGCGGGTGGTTGATCATCAGCCATTCGATGACCTGGCGGCGCATCTCGGCGGCCTGCTCGTCGTCGATCTCGAAGCGACCGCCGTCGGAACAGGGCGTCATGCAGGCCATGACGATCATGCCCTGTTCGTCTTCGTCGTTGCGATAGGACTTGACCGCGCACTGACGGCAGGCGCCGACGCTGTGCAGCTCCGGATGCCAGCAGAAATAGGGCAGATCGAAGCCCTTCGACAGGGCGACGGCCAGCAGGTTTTCGGTGTCGTCGACATCGAATTCCTTACCGTCGATCGTAATCGTTGCCATGACTTAACCGTGCGCTAATTAAAGAGGATTCGCGTTCGCTGCTTCGGTCCGCGACAGATTGGATGCATCGTCGGGGATCAGCGCTGCGAGTTCGTCGCGGTAATACTTGAGGCCGGCCTCAAGCGGGCCCATCGCGCCGGGCGCGTGGGCACAGAAGGTCTTGCCCGGGCCGAGCAGCTTGACATGCAGGTCGAGCAGCTCGAGATCGCCCGGCTGGCCCTTTCCGGCTTCCAGGTTGACCAGCATCTTCTCCACCCAGGGCAGGCCGTCGCGACAGGGCGTGCACCAGCCACAGGATTCCTGGGCGTAGAAATGTTCGAGATTCTTCAGCACGCCGACGATGGGCGTCTGGTCGTCGAACACGACCATGGTGGCCGTGCCCAGACGCGAGCCGGCCGCGCCGACCCCGTCGTAATCCATCGGCGTGTCGAGATGCTCGGGTGTGAGAAACGGCGTGGAGCCGCCGCCCGGCAACAGACCCTTGAGCTTGCGTCCGTGGCGGATGCCGCCGAAGTGTTCCAGCACGTCGCCGAGTTTCACGCCCAGCGGGAACTCGGCCAGGCCGGGCTTCGCCACATGGCCTGAGGCGCCGAACAGTTTGGTCCCGCCGTCCTTGTTGAGCCCCAGGCTCTTGTACCACTCGGCACCGTTTTTCACGATGTGCGGCACGTTGCAGATGGTCTCGACGTTGTTGACCGTCGTCGGCTGGCCGAACAGGCCGGATGCGGCCGGAAACGGCGGCTTGTGACGCGGTACCGCGCGCCGGCCTTCCAGGGCCGACAACAGGGCCGATTCCTCGCCGCAGATATAGCGGCCGGCGCTCATGTGCAGATGCAGGTTGAGCGAAAACCCCGAACCCAGGATGTTCTCGCCGAGAAAGCCCTTGGCGTGGGCTTCGTCGATCGCCTGCTGCAGGCGCCGGCGGCACTCGGTGTACTCACCGCGCAGGAACACATAGGCCGTGTCGGCGCCGATGGCGTAGGAGGCGATGATCATGCCTTCGATCAGCTGATGCGGATCGCCTTCCATGATCAGCCGGTCCTTGAACGTGCCCGGTTCCATCTCGTCGGCGTTGACCACGAGATAGACATGTGCCGGACGTTCGTCGGGGCGATCCTCGAAGCGGGGCATGAACGACCATTTCACGCCGGTGGGGAAGCCCGCGCCGCCGCGCCCGCGCAGGCCGGCTTCCTTGATCAGCGGGCCCACTTCGGCCGGGCCGTAGTCGGCGAGCGCGGTCTTGAGTGCCTCGTAGCCGCCCAGATTCATGTAGTCGTCGATCCAGACCGGTGAACGGTCGGGACGAATGCGCTGGGTCAGTACCTTCGTCTCTTCCATTACTTGTACTCCGCCAGAATCTCGTCGACCCGCTCGGGCGTGAGATGGCTGTGGTAGGTCTCGCCCACGCGCATGGACGGGCCCTTGTCGCAGTCGCCCAGACAGCAGATCGGCAGCAGGGTGAAACGACCATCGGCGGTGGTCTGGCCGAAATCGATGCCGAGCGTCGACTTCAGGTGGTCGCGCACTTCCTCGTAGCCGGCGAGATAGCACGAGATCGAATCGCACAGCATGATCACGTGCCGGCCCACGGGCTGGCGGAAGATCAGGTTGTAGAACGTGGCGACCGCTTCCATCTGGGTCGGCGTCACGCCCACCACCTGGGCCGCGGCCGCCATGGCCTCGTCGGACACCCAGCCGCGATGTTCCTGCACGATCTTGAGGGCCTCGATGGTCGCGGCCCCGGGGTCCTCGTAGAGCGACATCTCGTGCTTGATGCCCTCGATTTCGGCTTCGCTGAGTTCAATCATCGGTCGACGTCCGCCATAACGAAATCGATAGAACCGATGATCGCGACCAGGTCCGCGACCAGGCCGCCCTGCGAGATCAGCGGGATCTGCTGCAGATGGGCGAAGCTCGGCGTACGGATACGCGTGCGATAACTCATCGTGTTCTTGTCGGAAATGGAGTAATAGCTGTTCAGGCCCTTGGTCGCCTCGATCATGGTCGAGGACTCCATGGCCGGCACCACCGGACCCCAGCTCACCGTGAGGAAGTGGGCGATGAGCGTCTCGATGTCGTGCATCGTGCGCTCCTTGGTCGGCGGCGTGGCCAGCGGATGGTCGGCCTTGTACGGGCCTTCCGGCATGTTCTTCATGCACTGCTCGATGATACGGCAGCTCTGGAACATTTCCTCGATGCGCACGTCCAGCCGGTCCAGGCAGTCGCCGTTGGCGCCGAGCGGCACGTCGAAATCGAAGTTCTCGTAACCGGAATAGGGGCGGTCGCGACGCAGGTCGAAATCGACGCCGGTGGCGCGCAGGCCCGGGCCGGTGATGCCCCAGTCGATGGCCTCGTCCTGCGAGTAGGCGCCGATGTGCTTGGAACGCTCGACCAGCATGCTGTTGCGGGCCATGGCCTTCTTGTATTCGGTCAGGCGTTTCGGGAACCAGTCCAGGAATTCCTTGACCAGGCGATCCCAGCCTTTCGGCAGATCCATGGCCAGACCGCCGATACGGAAGAACGCGGGGTGCATGCGAAAGCCGGTGATCGCCTCGATGACGTCATAGGCCTTCTGGCGGTCCGAGAACATCCAGAAGATCGGGCTCATCGCGCCGATGTCCTGAACGTAGGTGCCGAAGAACATGAGGTGGCTGGTGATGCGGAAGAACTCCGACAGCATCACGCGGGCGACCTTGACCCGCTCCGGCACCTCGATGCCCAGCACCTTTTCGATGTTCATCACATAGGGCAGCTCGTTCATGACGCCGCCCAGATAATCGATCCGGTCCGTATACGGGATGTAGGTGTGCCAGGACTGGCGCTCGGCCATCTTCTCGGCGCCGCGATGGTGGTAGCCGATATCCGGCACCGCGCCGACGATCTCCTCGCCGTCGAGCTGCAGCACGATACGGAACACGCCGTGTACCGACGGATGATTCGGCCCCATGTTGAGGAACATGAACTCGTGGTCTTCCGACTCGCGCTGCATGCCCCAGTCTTCGGGTTTGAACTGCAGCGCGTCTTCCTCGATGTCCTGACGCTTGGGGTCCAGATGCAGCGGCTCGAATTCGGTCGCGCGGGCCGCGTGATCCTTGCGCAGGGGATGGCCCTGCCAGGTCGGCGGCATGATGATGCGGCGCAGGTTCGGGTGGCCGTCGAAGGTGATCCCGAACATGTCCCAGACTTCGCGCTCGTACCAGTTGGCATTCGGCCAGATGCCGGTCGCGCTCGGGGTCGTCAGATCGTTTTCCGACAGGGCGACCTTGATCCGGATTTCGGCAACTGGCGACAGGCAGAGCAGGTGATAGACAACCGTGAAATCGGCGTCGGGCTGGCCCTGCCGGAAATGACGCGCGCGCTCGTCGATCGCGGTCAGATCGTAGAGCATGCGATAGGCCGGCGCAGAATCCTGGCGCAGGTATTTCAGGACTTCGAGCACGCGATCGCGGCCGACCCAGAACGTGGGTGTGCCGTCCGCGGTGATCTGCGGGATGAGCGTATTCTCGCCGAATCGCTCGGTCAGCTGACGCTGAATGTCTACGGTATCAAGCATCCGTTGGGCCCTTACACTTCGTCGGGGGTGCGCAGCGTGGTCGCCGCCAGGCGGTCCGCGCGCTTGCTGTCACGCTGGGAGAGCTTCGGCGCCTGGGTGACGCCCTGCGGCCCGATCATCCACGACAGCGGCCGCTTCTCGACGGTGATCGAGTCCTGCAGCAGCAGCAGGCCTTCCAGGAAGGCTTCCGGCCGCGGCGGGCAGCCTGAGACATAGACGTCCACGGGAATGAACTTGTCCACGCCCTGAACCACCGAGTAGATGTCGTACATGCCGCCGGAATTGGCGCAGGAGCCCATGGAGATGACCCAGCGCGGCTCCATCATCTGCTCGTACAGGCGCTGGATCACCGGCGCCATCTTGAGAAAGCAGGTGCCGGCCACGATCATCACATCGGACTGGCGCGGTGTGGCGCGGATCACCTCGGAGCCGAAGCGGGCCATGTCGTGCGGCGCGGTCAGGGCGGTGGCCATTTCCACATAGCAGCAGGACAGGCCGAAGTTGAAGGGCCAGAGCGAGTTCTTGCGGCCCCACGCCACCAGGTCGTCCAGCTTGGCGGTGACGACATTGCGGGCCATCGCGTCCTCGACGGTGCCGCCGTGGTCGCCGGGGGTGCCGGAACCGGGAGTCGGGTTGCTATCAGCGCTGGTGAGAGACCAAGACATGGCTCGTTACCGTTTGAGTCAAATGGGGCCAGCCGCAATGGCTGCCTAGCTCTGTTCGCTGGGCAGATTACGGCGTTGATTGCTTTCTATCGCGTGCAGTCGGAACTGGCGCGGCGCCTTGGGCGCCCAATCGAGCGCGCCGATCCGCCAGGCATACGCCAGACCGAGCGTCAGATCGAACAGGAAGCTCATGAACGCCTCATAGCCGGTCCAGCCGAGTTTGGGCGCGGCGATGGCCCAGGAGAAGATGAACACCACTTCCAGATCGAACAGTACGAATATGATCGCGACCAGGTAGAACTTGGACGAAAACCGCATCCGCGCGCCGCCGGTGGGCTTGATGCCCGACTCGTAGGGCTGGTTGCCCAACCGCTCGTCGTGGCGCCCGCCCAGCATGTAGGACATGCCCAGCATGAGCCCGATCAGGCCGATGGCGGCGGCCGCGAACAGGATCAGCGGCCAGATGACGACGGCGTGTTGCGCTGCAGGGTCCATATAGCTCGTATCCATCCTACGCCAGAGCCGGGCATCGCGATGCGGAATCGGCCGGGCAATTCGATGTAGTTTACAGGGAAATCGACCGAGCGGTGCGTCGCCGCCGAATCCCCGTGCCTCGATTGAGTGGCGTCAAAATAGACCAAAAGTCACGTGCATGGCGAGGGCTGCGGTCGGAAGCCGCATAAAACCGTTGTGTGTAATAAGAATCATTAGCGATTGGCGCGAAATCAATGGGTTCGTTCCCACCCGGCGGCTTGGTCCGGAGCCATTTGCAGCGCTAGAGTGGGGACAACGCACTTATGGAGGCCGACATGGCACAGAACGTTGCCCAAAAACTGATCGACGCGCATCTGGTGGACGGCCGGATGAACCCGGGTTCGGAGGTCGCGCTCAAGATTGATCAGACGTTGACCCAGGATGCGACCGGCACGCTGGTAATGCTGGAACTCGAAGCCATGCAGCTGGACCGGGTCAAGACCGAGGTCTCGGCGCAATACGTCGACCACAATCTGATCCAGGAAGACAACAAGAATCCGGACGATCACTTGTTCCTGCAATCGGCGTGTGAGCGCTTCGGCGCCTACTACTCGCGTCCGGGCAACGGGATTTCGCATGCCGTGCACATGGAGCGTTTCGGCCGCCCTGGCAAGACTCTGCTGGGCTCGGACAGCCACACGCCGGCCGCCGGCTCGATGGGCATGCTCGCGATCGGCGCGGGCGGTCTCGAGGTCGCGATGGCGATGGCGGGCGAGCCGTTCTATACCAAGATGCCGAAGGTGTTCGGGGTCAAGCTCACCGGCAAGCTGCCGGATTGGGTCTCGGCCAAGGACGTGATTCTGGAGATGTTGCGCCGGCACGGCGTATCGGGCGGGGTCGGCAAGATCATCGAATACTACGGGCCGGGGCTGGATAATCTCGAGGCCATGGATCGGCACGTGATTGCCAACATGGGCGCGGAGCTCGGCGCGACCACCACCGTGTTCCCGGCCGACGACGAGATCCGGCGGTTCATGAAATCGCAGGGTCGCGAAGATGAGTACGAGCAACTCCTGGCCGACGAGGGTTGCGAATACGACCAGCACGACGAGATCGATCTGTCCGAACTCGTGCCGTTGATTGCCAAGCCGCAATCGCCGGGCAATGTCGTGCCGGTGTCGGAGATCGCGGGCGACGCGCTGTATCAGGCCTATATCGGCTCCTCCGCCAACCCCGGCTACCGCGATTTCGCCGTTGCCGCGGAGATGGTCCGCGGTCGGACCGTATCCAAGGATGTCTCGTTCGATGTGAACCCCTCCTCGCGCGCAATGTTGCAGACACTGGCGCGCGATGACCGCCTGGGGCAGTTGATCGCCTCGGGCGCGCGCATCCACCAGGCCGGCTGCAACGGCTGCATCGGCATGGGGCAGGCCCCGGCCTACGGGCGCAACAGCCTGCGTACCACCCCGCGCAACTTTCCGGGCCGTTCCGGCACGCCCGAGGATTCGGTGTTCCTGTGTTCGCCGGAAACGGCGGTCGCCAGTGCGCTGATGGGCCGGATCACCGATCCGCGCACGCTGGATTTCGCGTATCCGAAGGTCAGCAATCCCGACGACCCGGTGGTCAACGATCACATGCTCGAAAATCCGCTGCCGCACGAGCAGGCGCGCAAGGTCGAACTGGTCAAGGGGCCGAACATCCAGTCGCTGCCCGACTTCGACGGCATTCCCGACGCGTTCGAACTGCCGATCCTGCTCAAGGTGGGCGACGACATCTCCACCGACGAAATCATGCGCGCCGGCGCCGAGGTATTGCCGTTTCGGTCGAATATTCCCGAGATCGCCAACTTCGTCTATGACGTGGTCGACGAGGAATACCCGGATCGGGCCAAGGAAACCGGCGATCACGCGATCATCGGCGGCAAGAACTACGGCCAGGGCAGCTCCCGCGAGCACGCGGCGATCGCGCCGCGCTATCTGGGGCTGCGCGCGGTCATTGCCAAGGACTATGCCCGTATTCACTGGTCGAACCTGGTCAACTTCGGCGTGCTGCCGCTCACGTTCGCCAACGGCGATGACCTGGACAAGCTCGAGCAGGGCGGGACGCTCAAGATCAGCGGCCTGCACGAAGCGCTGGCCTCGGGCGATACGGTGTCGGTCGAAACCGCGAACGGCGATACCATCGAGTGCAAGCATGCGCTGTCCGAACGCCAGGTCGAGATTCTGCGCGCTGGCGGGCTGATCAACTGGAAGCGCGATCAGGGCTAGACCGAGCGCCGGGTGAGTGTCAGCGCCCGCGCCGTATGGTCATGGTGCGGGCCGACCCGCTGCTGCGCGGCGGGTCTTTTTTGTATCCGTCGGCAGATCGGCGTATTCTCCTCGCGCTTTCGATCATCCTCGTCAAGCAACCCGGGTCATACCACGCCATGGATGAACGTTCCGTCGTTACCGCCTACCGCCGTCTGTCCAGTACGTACGACCGATTCTTCGGTCCCGTATTCGAACAGGGACGGCAGGTCGCGGTGCACAAGATGGATTGCCAGGCCGGCGATCGCGTACTGGAAGTTGGTGTCGGCACTGGATTGTCACTCGAGCATTACCCCGAGGGCGTGGAAGTGGTCGGCATCGATGTCTCGCCCGACATGCTCGAACATGCCCGTCAGCGCGTGAACGGCAATGCCGATCGCATCACGCTGCAGGTGATGGACGGCCAGGCCACCGAGTATCCCGACGATAGCTTCGACAAGGTCGTGGCGATGTACGTGGTATCCGTCGCCCCCGATCCGCACAAGCTGGTCGAGGAGATGAAGCGGGTCTGCAAGCCGGGCGGCGAGATCTTTATCGTCAACCACTTCAGCCACAAGGGCCCGATGGCCAAGTTGGAGCGGCTGGCGTCGCCGTTGTCCAAGCTGGTGGGGTTCCGGCCGTCGTTCCCGATCGACGAATTTCTCGCCATGGCCGATCTCGACGTGATCGAGTCCGTGCCCGTCAACGCCTTCGGTTACTGGACCTTCATCCACGCGCGCAACCGCTGACAGCCCGCCGGGCTGCGGGCCCATGGATGAAAAAGCCGGCAGCGATGCCGGCTTTTTTTGGTGTGCGCCACGCGTCAGTCTTCGATGAAGCTGGCCTTGCCATCCGCGAAGGACCAGTCGATGTCGTTGTTCTCGGTCATGGTGATCATGACGTTGCGCGGGTCGATACCGGGGCGGGCCGCCAGATTATCGGTCACCCGGCGATAAAAGGCTTTTTTCTGGCTGTCGGTCTTGCCCGAGCGCAACACGAGATGAAGCATCACGCGATCTGCGGTACGCGTCTGGAGCTGGAGGGCGTGCGGCGCGAATTCGCGGATCAGCTGATAGCGATCGTCGGCCGGGAAATCGAGCGCGGTGAGGGCCGCTTCGTTGACCGCGTCGGCCACCGCTTCGGCGTATTCGCGATCATGACCTTCCAGGATGGCGATATTGACGAATGGCATGAATGAATCCCGTAAAAATTAGATAGCGCGCAATATAAGGTGAACGCGGCGCGAATGCCAGCGCCGGGCTGGGGCGCACGGTGTTGTCGGGCGACAGCCGGCGACCGCGGCCATCATCGATGCTGACCGCATATTGAACACGGGGCCGACGTTTCGCTGCAGGCAAGCGATCAAGCCCAAGCGGGGAGGCTCCACCGGCAACCGGCGCGGAATGCCTCTGTCGGGGCGCACGGTAGGCGTCTACAATCAGGCCTCGTTTTTCGACCGACGGCCATGCCATGTTCATTGCCATGAATCGATTCCGGATCAAGCCTGACTGCGAGGACGAATTCCTCGCCATCTGGCGCCAGCGCTAAACCCATCTCGACCAGGTGCCCGGTTTTCGCCGCTTCAACCTGCTGCAAGGGCCCAGTACGGACGAGCACACGCTGTTCGCCTCGCATTCGGAGTGGGATTCGCGCGAGGCTTTCGAGGCCTGGACGCGAAGCGAAGCATTTCGCAAGGCCCACGAGAACGCGGGCGGACGCCGCGATATCTATCTCGGGCCGCCCGAGTTCGAAGGCTTCGACGTTAAACTCTGAGGGCGTTTATGCGTCGTCGTCGGCCTCGATGCCTTCGGCTTCCGGCGCGGCGGCGTGGCCGTCCGCGGTAATTTCCGGCGGCGGCCCCCCGGTGCGCCGGCGCAGAAAACGGGCGAAGCGGGGCAGGCCTGTGGCGGTCGTGCCCTGATAGCGGAACGTGATCCATGAACCCACCGGCGGTGGGTCGGCGCGCTGCTCGTCGGTGAAGCCGGTGCCGATCGCGAACTGGCGGCCGTCGCGCATACGTACTTCGAGCGAGCCCATCATCCCGTTCAAACGGCCATGGCCGGGGTGGATGCCGACGACGCGCGCCTCCGCATCGCGATAGGGCTTGACCTTGAGCAGGCCGGCATGGCGGCCCGGCGTGTAGTCGCGGCTGCCGCGATGCAGGACCAGCCCTTCGCCACCCCTGGCGAGGACGTTCTTGAGCGCCGCCTGCAATGCGTCCTTGTCGGCGACGTGAAACTGGCGCACGGCGACAACCCATGGATCATCGATGCGCGCGACGGTGCGGCGAATCGCCGGCACGCGGTCGTCGAAATCGTCGTTGCGGCCGGGAAGGTCGAATACCCGATAGCTGATCGCGTGCCAGCCTGGATCCTCCGGGCCGGCTGTTCTCACCAGGGTCGAGGCGGTCGAGAACCGGCCGTAGCCGGCCCAGAGTTCGCCGTCCATGGGTGTGGTCGGAAAATGCGCGGTGAACCAGGCCGGCAGCTCCACAGCCGAGCCACTGCGTGTGCGCATTTGCTGGCCGTCCCAGTAGCCGCGTACGCCGTCATACTTTTCCGATACCCAGTAGTTCGTGACATCCACTTTCCCGTGGTATACGTCGACCAGTTCCACCTGCGGCGGTTGCCCCGCCCAGGCGACGCCGATCGTGGCTATCATGGCGAGCAGCGCGCAGGCTGCGACGACGCGTGTCTTCATGTCGACCCCTCCCCGCGGGTCAACTTTGTCGGTTTCGTGTGTTGTATGTACGAAAACGGGGCGCGCGCTGTCAATTGTCGTCAGTTGCGGGCGCACAGCCGCCGGTCGAACGCGCCGGCGGCAATCATGACCACTCTGGGTCCGAGGCGAGCGCGCAGTCCCTGCCCGCAGCCCTTCGCGCCCAGTGTCTCTGGGCGGCGGGATCTGTGGATTGCCATCCGGTTCTAGGGCCTGTTGCCGCTTCGTGCGAGTCCGCGCCAAGCGCTGTTGTGCGGCAAGACGAGGCGTAGTGCGCGCCGTGCAGTCACTCTGCACAAGCGGGCTACAACGCTGGATTGCCGCACAACAGCGCTTGTCCCGAAGGGTTGGGCCGCCCATAAAAAATTTACTAGGGGCGCCCTGCGGCGTTGCGAGTCTGGGTCGTGGCACGCCACGACACGGCGACTCGCGCCTTGCCGGACACGATTTGCGGTCTCCAACGCGGCGCTCGCACGAAACGGCAACAGGCCCTAGTGCAGACTACAGCATCATAACGCGCCGCTATCTTTCAGGGTGATTCGATGCCGGATGGGCCTGTGGGTGATAGGCGGCTGTATTTGTTGGCGGATAGTCTGCCGCTTGCGGTGGCTTATCTCGACGATGCCGGGCATTTCCGCTTCACGAACCGCGCCTTCCAGCGTCGCTTCGGCGCGCCCGCGGCCAATAGCCGGCCGTCGCAGTTCTTTGCGGGCCTCTGTTCGCCCGATATCGAGGAATTCCTGGACCGCGCCTTTGCCGAGGGCAAGTCGTTCACCGGCCTGGTTTACTGTAGCCGCGCCGATGAGCCGACCGAGCGCCTGCGTGTTCAGATCGTGCCGGACGCCGAGGGTGATCGGCTGTGGGGCGCGTTCATGATCTTCGGCCGGATCGAGGACCGGGCCCCGGTGCCGGCCGCGACGCGCGATGACCGGTTCGTGCAGATGCAACGCATGGCCAGGCTCGGCGAGATCGCGGCCGGCATGGCGCACGAGGTGCGTCAGCCGCTGTCGGCGATCAGAAATTACGCCGATGTGCTGCCCCGAATGCTGGAGGCCGGCGAGCCCGCGAGCCGGATCGGCACGCTGGTGCGGGCCATCCAGACACAGGCCACGCGTGCGAGCAACATCATCACCCAGGCGCGCGAGTTGGTGGGCGGGGGTGCGGATACATTCAGCGAATGTGATGTCCTGCAGGTGATCTACAGCAGCATCGAAATCACCGAGCGATCGGCCCGCGCGGCCGACGTGGAAGTGCGTTGCGCCGCCCAGTCGGCGTTGCCGCCCTGTCGCGGGCATGCGGGCCAGCTCGAACAGATTCTGGTCAATCTGATCGGCAACGCGATCGAGGCGGTCGCGAACAGCGACATCCGGGCGATACGTATTGACGCTGAAGCACTCGACGATCGGGCCATCCGTATTCGTGTCGCCGACACCGGCCCCGGCGTGCCGGCCGATGATCTGGACGTGATATTTCAGGCCTTTCGTTCCGGCGGCGATGGCATGGGCATGGGCTTGTCGGTCAGTCGTCGACTGGCCGAGTATCACGGCGGACAACTCTGGATCGAGCCGGACCGCGAACGCGGCGCCTGTTTCGTACTCGATCTGCCCGCGGATGCGGTTGTGCGCGACTCGGAAAGCGGCACAGCCAGCTGAGCGGCCCGTTTGACCGCAACCGGGGTTGAGGTTGCAGATGGGGGCGGCCGGCCATTTTCGTCCACCGCCCGTGCCGAGCCATCGTCAAATCGCCCAGGTGCGGTGCCGTCCCGGGCCGGGCCGGTCATCGAGCCCGTCCTGTCGTCGCTCGCGCCGGTTGCCGTGCTGCGGGCTCGATGTCCTCGGGGCGCGCGCCGTACATCGCCGAGTGCCCAGGCCCAGCAAGCCATCCGCCGGGCGCGCGTATCGAGTGCGCGCCCATGTTCGGGGCGAGGGACGAACCGCGATGCAGCATCGATATGCCGGTCGACCTGTGCAATGCGCACCGTATTCGGTGACCGTCACCGGATGTAGTTCGGCAAACACCAGCCGCCATTGCTCGACCGCTCGCCGAATCGCGCGACAGCTTCATCGATGCCTTCGGCAGCGGTCGGTGGGCTGGCAGGGGGCCTGGATCGCATCCGCAAGCCAAGTGGTCTAGGCGAGGGGCAACTCGAAGGCGGCGACGGTGCCGTGGGTGTCGCTTGTCAGTTCCAGTCGTGTGCCGTGCCGCGTACAGACTTCGGCCACGATCGCGAGCCCGAGACCGCTGCCGGCATGTCGGCTGCGGGCCTCGCGTGTACGGTAGAAGCGCTGGACGACCAGTCCGATCTCCTCGGCCGGTATGCCGATGCCGGTATCGGTCACCGTAATGCGGACGCGTTCGCCGGTCACGGCAGCCGAGCAGGTTACCTGGCCGCCGGGGTCGGTCGCGCGCAGGGCATTGTCGACCAGATTGGTCAGCGCCCGGTCGACGAGTTCCAGGTCGGCGGCGACCGGCAGCGGCTCGACGCAGTCGACTGTCAGCACGATGCCGGCGGCCTCGGCCTCGGGACGGAATTTGTTCGCGATGTCATGGATCAGTTCGGCCGCCGGAAAAGTCTCGACGTGCAGGGCGCGTTCATCGATATCGATGCAGGCCAGCAGCGAGAGTTGCTCGGCCAGGCGAGTCAGGCGCGCCACATTGGCGAGCAAGGCATCGACCCCGGGCCGGTTGTGTTCGGGTACGTCCGCCCGGAGTTTCTCGGCATAGCCGCGCAGCGCGGTCAGCGGCGTGCGGAAATCGTGCGAGAGGCTGGCGACCAGGTCGCGGCGTTGCCGGTCATTCTCGCGTAACGCCGACACCTGGGCTTCGATGGTGGCGGCCATGTCGTTGAATGCCCGCGCCGCACGGCCGACCTCGTCGTCGGTCTGCATGGAAAGACGCTGGCTGTGGTCGCCTTCGGCGAAGCGTTGCATGGCGCGCGTGAGCCGCGAGAAGCGCCGGGTCAGCAAGGCGAACAGCAGCAGGCCAAGGGCGGCGGATACCAGCAGGGCACCCACGCCGGCCACCACCAGCGAACGCGAGATACTGCTGGTCTGCCACATGCGCGCCACCGACATATTGGTATCTGCTTCGGGGACGACGAACAGATAGCCGCGATGTCGTTGCGGTCCGTAGTGGATGTTGGCCACCGAGAATACGTTGCGGCCGTCATCGCACGGCAGATCGGCGTAGACCGGCAGCATCGGCAGATGCGATTGCAGGCGCCGGATCGTGGCGATCGCAATCCGGCCGCCCAGCGCGCAGCGGTCGTCTGCCCACGCCCCGACCACCTCGCCCGAGCGGTTGAGCACATAGATCGACAGCGCCGGGTTGATGCTCTTGATGTGCTGCACGGCCCGCCGCGCGGGCCGGCTGGTCAGCCCCTCGGACAACGGCCTGGCCAGCCGCGCGGCCAGATGGGAGGCCAGATGCAGCTGATTGCGCTGCAGCCATTCCCGGCCGAGCAGATCGAACTGGCCGACGGCGATCCAGGCGGTGGCCAGCGACATCACCAGCAGGCTGGCGAGATAGGCCAGCGCCAGGCGCCCATAGAGGCTACGCGACAGGCGGCGCAGCGTGCGCAGAACGTTCACGAGGACGGCTGTCGGTCGGCGTCGGTGAAGCGATAGCCCACGCCCCAGACGGTCAGGATATAGCGCGGATCGGATGGATCGGCCTCGATCTTGTTGCGCAGCCGGTTGATATGCGTGTTCACGGTATGGTCGAAACCATCGAACTCCGGGCCCCAGACCGCGTCCAGCAGATCGGAGCGCGAGAACCCGTGGCCCGGATGGCGCGCAAACAACGACAGCAATGCGAACTCCTTGGCCGTCAGCGAGAGCGGTTCGCCGTGCAGGGTGGCGTAATGAGCATCGATATCGATGACCAGATCGTGCACCGCGATCGGCGCGGCGCCGCGCGGCAGCTGGCCGGCGCCGGCCCGCGCGTGTCGGCGCAGCAGCGCCGACACGCGCGCGAGCAGTATCGCGCCGTCGAACGGTTTGGTGATGTAGTCATCGGCGCCGATCTCCAACCCATGCACGACCTCGCGCGTATCGGCCCGGGCGGTCAGCATGATCAGCGGCAGCGCCGCGTCCGCGGTCCGAATCTCGCGGCAGACCGCCAGACCGTCGATGCCCGGCAGCATGAGGTCGAGAATCACCAGCGACGCTTCGCGCCAGCGCGACAGTGCCTTTTCGCCGTCGTCGACCCAGATCGCCGGGTAGCCGGCATCGCCCAGTAATGCGATCAGCAAGCGCCCGATATCGGGATCGTCTTCGACGCAGAGAATGGGGCGGGTCACGACTTACTCCGTTACACGATGTATCTACGCTAGCCCAGAGCAGAGCTCGCATCATCACGAAAGCTTCACGATCGATGTGATCGATTCGTGATGATTGCCCGGGCCGGGGCGCCTAATCTCAATGCCACGACCCGATACCCGGGCCGGGATTCGAACAATGACAAAGGAATCGACCATGAACGTTCGCAAGCATGCCGTGATGACCGCCCTGATTCTGGCCCTGTCGACCCTGGGCGTTGCCGCCACGGCGAGCGCCGCCGAAAGCGCGACATCGGCGCACAAGACCATGACCCATAAAAAGGCCACCAAGCACCACAGCGCGATGGCCCACAAGAAGAAGACCAGTCACACCCACAAAAAGCACAAGACCGCCACCAAGGCCAGCAAGACCAAGTAAAACGGCCAGTCTTGATCGGCCGGCGGGTTGCCGCCGGCCATCTTGCCTGACTCGTGGCCCGAACTCATGGCCGGGGCTGTTCGGCGCGCCGGGAAGGCGGCCTGTTATTGATCGCGCCGGGGCGGGCCAGAGTGGGCCGGAGCCCGACTGACGTCAGCGCCAGACGGGCAGGGCGTGCCGCAGCGGCCGGGGCAACGCCGCATCAACTGCCGGCCTTGCGGCGTATATTCAATGGCGCAGTCGCTGGCGCGCCGAGTATACCGTCGACAAGCATGCGAGCGAGTGCCGCGTCCATGTTGGGCACCCCGATGGCGCGGGCCCCCTGAAGCGATCTGCGGGAGAGCGAAATGAACCAGCGCATCAACAATCCAAGGCGCCGTTTTCTGATCGGGGCGTCGACCGTGTTCGGCGCCGGTCTGCTGGTGGGCCTGACGCGTTGGTTGCCCGCCAGCGCCGCGGGTGACAGCCAGGCCGGCACCGAGGCGACCGGGCCGGTAACCATCGTGGCCTTCGACGATCACGGCAAGCGACTGGGCAAGCGTACGGTCGAACGCGTAATCAAGACGCCGGCCCAGTGGCGGGCCGAGCTTACCCCGGCTCAATACCATATCCTGCGCGAGCACGGTACCGAGCGGCCGTTTACGGGGCGCTACTACAACCCGCCCGAACAGCAGGGCATCTATCGCTGCCAGGGCTGTGGTAACGCGCTGTACGATTCGGCGACGCAGTTCCACTCCGGCACGGGCTGGCCGAGTTTCTACCAGCCGATCGCGGCCGAGAACGTCACCGAGCACACGGATCACAGCTTCGGCATGACCCGTACCGAGATCGCGTGCACGCAATGCGGCGGCCATCTCGGCCACAAGTTCGACGATGGCCCGAAGCCCACCGGCCTGCGCTACTGCATGGATTCGGTCGCCCTGCGTTTCATACCCACGGGCGCGGCCTGACCGCGCCGGGCACGACATCAACGGAGGTTGATATGCACGCTCGATTGAAACGATCCACGACTTTGGCCGCCCTCGGCGCGGCGGCCGCGGTGGTGTTGGGGGCCGCGATGTACGACACGCCTGCCCGGTCGGCCGATTCGGTCTACGGGACGCAGGTGCCGGCGGCCCGTGCGCATTTGTCGCGGCCCGGCAGCCAGACCGCGCAGGCCGTCCTGGCGGGCGGCTGCTTCTGGGGTATGGAAGAAGTGTTCTCGCACGTCAAGGGCGTCACCAACGTCGTGTCAGGCTATGCGGGCGGGGACAAGGCGCACGCCAATTATTCGGACTCCAGTTCCGGCCGCTACGGCGATGCCGAGGCGGTGCGCATCACCTACGATCCGGCCCGGATCAGCTACGCGGATCTGTTGCGAATCTATTTCTCGGTGGCCCACGATCCGACCCAGGTGAATCGCCAGGGCCCGGACCGGGGCCCACAGTATCGCTCGGAGGTCTTTGCCGCGAGCGCCGGTCAGGCACGGGTCGCCCGGGCCTACATCCGGCAGCTCGATCGCGCGCATGTCTTCCACCGGCCGATCGCGACCCGGGTCAGCGTGGGCCAGAAGTTCTTCCCGGCGGAGTCGTACCACCAGAACTATGCGGTCAAGCATCCGGACAGCTACTACCTGCGGGTCAACGATGAGCCCAAGGTCGCGGCGTTGAAAACGCGTTTCCCGGCGCGCTACAGCGCGCAGTTCGCCGAGGGCGGCGGCCAGGCGAACGCCAGCGGCTGATTACCGACGATCGCGATGGGGCCGCCTCGGAGGCCGTAGTTGTGGCGCCGGCATGAGCGCTGCACAGCGCCATGCCGCCGGTGACGCTGTTAAGTCAGGCGCTCTTGCGGCGCGGCAAAACCCAGTTCGGCCGCGGGAAGTGGCAGGTGTATCCGTGCGGGAATTTCTCCAGATAATCCTGGTGTTCCGGTTCGGCCTCCCAGAATTCACCGGCGGGCTTGAGCTCGGTCACGACCTTGCCCGGCCAGAGACCGGAGGCTTCGACGTCAGCAATCGTGTCTTCGGCAATCTCGCGCTGGGCGTTATCGAGATAGTAGATGCCTGAGCGATAGGATTCGCCGATATCGTTGCCCTGACGATTTTTCGTCGTCGGGTCGTGAATCTGGAAGAAGAATTCCAGCAACTCGCGGAAGCTGATGCGTTCGTCGTCGAACACGACTTCAATCGCTTCCGCATGATGGCCATGATTGCGATAGGTCGGATTCGCCATCTCGCCGCCGGAATAACCGACCCGCGTGGCCCGCACGCCGTCCTTCTGGCGGATCAGGTCCTGCATGCCCCAGAAACAGCCGCCGGCCAGAATGGCTCGTTGTGCGCTCATCCGATGTCCTCCACCTGATCGATATACTCACCGTAGCCCGCGGCGTCCATTTCATCCTTGGGGATGAATTTCAGCGCCGCGGAGTTGATGCAGTAACGCAGTCCGCCGCGATCGGGCGGGCCGTCGGGGAAAACGTGCCCGAGATGGCTGTCGCCGTGCGCCGAGCGGACTTCGGTGCGGCGCATGCCCAGCGAATTGTCGGTCAGCTCACTGACATGGGCGGTCTCGACCGGCTTGGTGAAACTCGGCCAGCCACAGCCCGATTCGTATTTGTCCGAGGACGCGAACAGGGGCTCGCCGGACACCACGTCGACGTAGATGCCCGGTTCCTTGTTATGCAGGTATTCCCCCGTGCCGGGGCGTTCGGTGCCGTTTTCCTGGGTGACGCGATATTGTTCCGGCGTGAGCCGGGATACCGCGTCTTCGTTCCTGCTGTATTCCGCCATGTCTGTTCCCGATTGACCGCCTGTTCAGCCGATAAAATGATGGCGCGGGTATCAAAATCAAGCCGGGTGCGCCGCGGCAATCGCCTCAACCGCGTGTCTCGACCACGTGGTTGAGCGTCAGATGCTGGATCATCGGGTCGTCGGCGTTGGCTATGATTTCCGATTCGGCTATGACGTGGGCCCGGCCGGTGATCGTGTTACGCACCACATCCTGCCCCTCGGCATTGTCGCGGGCCACGAATTCGCCCACAAACCGTGTGTTGCGCAACGACACGGTTTCCAGACGATCGCCCGGTTCGATTTCGCCGCGATGGTTCATCAGCGCCAGACGCGCGGAGGTGCCGGTGCCGGTCGTACTGCGGCAGATCACGCCCGGATGCACGTAGGTTGCCGAGCGCGAGCGGTAGAAGCCCCGGGCGGGATTGTCGACCGGGCCCATGAAATGCAGGAACGGCAACGGCCCGACGTCGCCGAGGCTGTAGTGCGAGAATACGCGATCCGCGCGGATCGCCTCGACAATGGTATGCGCGGCGTCGGCCAGCCGGCGTTCCTCCGGCGCAACCAGCTCGAAGCCGAGTTCGGTGGCATCGACCAGCGCATAGAAGCCGCCGCTGTAGGCCACGTGATAGGTGATCTCGCCGATGCCCGGCACATCGATGCGGGCGTCGTAGGTATCGATGTAGCTCGGCAGCCCCTGACAGGTGATCGCCTCCACCACGCCGTCTTTCACCCGGGCCTCGATCTCCACCAGCCCGGCCGGCGCTTCCAGCGTGAAGTGCTGAATGCCCTCGACCTTTTCCACGATGCCGGATTCGAGCACCGCGGTGGCGGTGCAGATGGTGTTGGAGCCGGAATAGATCGGGTAACCCATCACTTCCATGATGATGTAGCCGGCGACCGCCCTGGGGTCGCTGGGCGGCACCAGCAGATCCACCGACATCTCCGGAATGCCATAGGGCTCTTCCAGCAACAGGCGGCGCAGGTCGTCGGCTTCGTCGCGCAGATACACCATCTGGGCGCGCACGGTGTCACCGGGCAGCTCGGGCACGCCGCCCGTGACGATGCGCGAGACATCGCCGCCGGCATGAGTATCCATCAGGCGAAGGGCGTATTGTCGGGACATCAGGTGTTCTCCAGGGCGTAGGGGGCGCCGTGCTCGGCCCACAGGGCATCGGGTACGACCACGATCTTGCCCAGGTAGTTCGAGCCGCGATGGGTAAAATAGCGCTCGCATTCGCGCAGCTCCGAGAGCTTGAACGCGGCATGCAGCACCGGCTTGAGTTCGCCGGCGCGGATCCATTCGATCAGTTGCTCGGCTTCTTCGCGGGTACCGTGCGATACGCCGAAGATATGCACCTGGTAAAGATAGATCACGGTCCACATGACTTCCGTGACGTTGGACGCACTCGCGCCCGCGATCGACAGCCGGGGGTAGGTCGAGCGCGCGTTCATGTCGAAGGTCATGGCCTCGATGAAACGCATGGTCGCCTCGCCGCCGACCAGATCCATGACCGCGTCGAACGGCACGCCGCCCGTGGCCTGGCGTACCTGGTCCGGGAAATCGTCCATGGCGCGCCGGTCGAAGACGTGTTCAGCGCCGAGTTCGAGCAGCGCATCCGCCTTTTCCGGCGTGGACAGGGCATAGGGAATGGCGCCGACGATGCGACACAGCTGAATCAGGGCCGTGCCCACGCCGCCGCTGGCACCGGTGACGAGTATGTGCTCGCCGGCCGATACGCGCGCGGCCGTCATCATGTGATAAGCCGTCTGATAGGAACACATGCCCATCGATGCGAGCTCGGCGTCGGACAGCTCGGCGTTGTCCACGGTGTGGAACTGGTCGGACGGCACGGCTACGTATTCGGCAAAGCCGCCGTCGGCGCCGTGGCCGTAATAATCGGGCGTGAGATTGATATCGCGTCGGTCGCTGCCATAGATATTGAAATCCAGCAGCCCGCGCTCGCCCACGCGCGACGCGTCCACGCCTTCGCCCACCGCGGCGACCCGGCCGGCGATGTCCGCGCCCTGGATGCGCGGGAAAGTCAGCGTGGGCGCGCCGCCGATGGCGAACGACGTCACGTCGCCCTTGTCCTTGGTCGGGTACAGCCCCTCGCGGGCCTTGCGGTCGGTATTGTTCTTGGCGGTGGCGGTCACCCGGACGAGCACTTCGCCCGGGCCCGGTTCGGGCACCGGCGTCTGTTCGTTGTACACGAGCTGATCGACGTCGCCGTGGCCAACCAGCTGCATTGCAGCCATCTGGGTCGGAATCGATTCGGACATGAGTGGGCTCCGGAGTCACAGTTGCGGCGCGCTGCCGCCGTATGCCACCGCTTGCGATGGTCTGTGGCGGCAGCCCAGCCATGGAATGGTAGGGGCTGTTGCCATTTCATACGAGCCCCGCGTCGCTGTCGCAAGGCATGCCGGGCCAGCCGAGCCGCGCCGCATGGCATGATCTTGCGGGGCAAGCCATCGGCCCGGCAGCGCAACGCCTGCTTTCGCGGCGCCTCGGCGTGGCGTCCGCTGGCCGCTGGCGCGCGTCGCGGCGTCGGCAGCCCGGTCCGTCATGTAAGGAGAATGAACGTCATGAGCTCATCGCATGCCGAGCCCGCGCGTTGCGCCTGGGCGCGCAGTCATCCGTTGCTGGTCGCCTACCACGACGCCGAATGGGGTGTACCCGAAACCGATCCGCGCGCCCTGTGGGAGAAGCTCATGCTGGACGGCTTTCAGGCCGGCCTGTCGTGGCTGACCATCCTGCGAAAACGGCAGGCGTTCCGGCAGGCGTTCGCCGAATTCGATCCCGAGCGCGTCGCGCGCTTCGAAGCGGCCGACATCGAACGACTTATGGCCAACCCCGGCATCGTGCGTTCGCGGGCGAAAATCGAGGCCGTGATCGGCAATGCCCACGCCTATCTCGCGATGCAGGCGGCCGGGGAAGACTTCGCCGCGTTCGTATGGTCGTTCGTCGACCATCGGGTGCAGGTCGGCGACGGCCGCCATGTGCCCACCGAGACCGAGCCTTCGCGCGTGCTGGCGGCGGCGCTGAAAAAACGGGGTTTCAAGTATGTCGGGCCGACCATCGTCTATGCCTGGATGCAGGCGACGGGGCTGGTCAACGATCATGCGCTCAACTGTTTCAGGCGCGATCAGGTCTGAGCACTCGGCTCTTCGGGCAGCGTCGGGGAGGCGCGCGAGCGCGGCTTCGCCGGCGCGCATGACCCGGCCATGGAAGACATCCCCGGTCTGCGGCGCGAATCTTTTTGAGCCGGCCGGGGCGCATGCAGTGCCGATGACCGGCAGCGACGAAGGCCGTGTCGCCTCGGCAAATAGCTGTATTATCAAGCTATTGGATGGGGGTAGCTATCGCTGGCACGATCGGGATAAATAAAGGCTATCGGAAACATTAAACTTTAGTCGCATAAAACGCCTTGCAAACGACGGTTTCGGCTGCAGACTGTCCGCCGTACGACAAAAGTCTTAGTCGATAACGAGGTCAAAATCATGACGCATCGGAACCTGTTTCGCAGTATCGCCCTTACCGCCAGCGCAGCCGTGATCGGTCTGGCCAGCGCCAATGCAGACGCCCACGCCTTTGTCGGCAACTATCAGGATCATAAGCTGCCCAGCGCCACCCGGCACACGGCCAACGTTCACCACAATCGCACGCATGCCCACTATGCGCGTCTCGCCGAAGCGAACAGCCATGTCGAAGCGGGCAACTATCAGGACCACGTAGTCCCGCACGCCACGCGCCGTAACACCGACCAGCTTCGGGCTGGCCACAATGCGGTGCGCCACGAAGTCGCGATGTCCGACTCGGCCGATCGCCGCTAAACGACGCGACACCCGTACGGGCGAATCATCGCACGGAAAGCCCGGCCATCAGGCCGGGCTTTTTTTGTGCATATCGCGTTGTCGTTCGCGACCTGTTTCGGCGGGGCCATTGGATCGTCGCACGCGGCACGCACGATCGATCCCGGGCGTTTCGAGTGGCCGGGCCCTGAGAGGCGCGGCGACAGCCTGGACGATTTGCGTCGGTCGCGCCGTCTATCGTCGGTGATCGCGGGCCGTACGACGCCGGGACGCCCCGCTTGCTGCGGGCCGAGTGAGAGGGGGTCGTCAGCCACGGCATACGATGGATGCAGACCGCCCGAAGCGACTCACGGCACGCGTGAACCGGCGGCGAGCGCGCCGTCGGCCGGAGCATCGCGGGCCAAGCGGGCGCGATAACCGCTGGCCGTTTCCCCGGTCGCGGCCTTGAAGCAGCGCGAAAAATGGCTGGGGCTTCGATAGCCGAGGTCGAAGCAGATTTCGGTGATCGACGCCGAGGTGCGCGAGAGCAGATCCCGGGCTCGATCGATGCGTAGCCGCTGTTGATATTCGCCGGGCGTACACCCGATCTCGCGCTTGAACTGTCGATAAAGCTGAGCTTTGCTCATACAGGCGGAACGGGCGAGTTCGGTGCAATCGAGCGGCTGCGCGAGATTGTCGCGCAACCACTGCAGGGCAGCGGCGAGACCGTGTTTGGGCCGGTTATCGGCCTCGATCTCTTCCAGCAGCAGCTCGCGTGTCTGCGTTCGCAGCATGCGCATGATCAGTTCGTCGAGGGCCAGATCGATCATGGCGTCACGATCCGGATGATCGTCGCAATACAGAGATATCAGCCGTTCGAGCAGCGCCTGGGTATGGACGCCGTGAGGCATGTGCAGGGCGCGGGGCACGTAATCCCAGCTCGGCAGCTCGCTGTCACGTGGCTGGCGATGGTTGAGCAGGTCGCAGACCCGGGCGACCTGCGTGCGCTCGATCTCGACCGTCATGCATGTGGTGGGCGAATCCAGGCGGGCTTCGGGAAAATCGATATACACGCGCTCGCCCGGTGCCATGACAAATGATTCGTGGGGTCGGAATTCGCAGGGTTTTTCGGTGGCGCCGTGCATGATCTTGCGCCCCGTAATCATGCCGCAATACAGCAGATGGTTCGACGATAACGCGACCCGCGTAGCCGGATAATAAGTGTCATAAATCGACAGCTGCGAATTATCACCCGCAATCGCCACCCGATTTTCGATAAGTTTGATCGGATTATCCCGACTTTTCAGCGAAGTATTCGATAGCATCGATATCATCTCGTCGTGACCCGGCAATTGAGACTGGGGGGCAAGCGTTTGCGACTGTCCGACAAGTCGGCACCCCGCGATCGCGCTAGCGTGAAATCACGCCGCAAGTTGCGATCCTTTTTCGAAAAATCACGAAAAGCCGAGCGAGTGCCATTATGCTTTATGCTAATCCCGGCCAGAGCGATGCCCTGGTCCGCTTCAACGAACGCTACGACAATTTCATAGATGGCGAGTGGCGGGCTCCGGCCGGCGGCCGTTATCTGACCAACGTCACCCCGGTGACCGGCGAGGCCTTCTGCGAGGTGCCGCGCTCCGACGCAGCGGATATCGACGCGGCGGTCGAGGCGGCCAGCCGGGCCGCACCGGCCTGGGCGGCCACGCCGGCCACCGAACGCTCGCGGCTGCTGCTGCGGATCGCCGACCGGATCGAAGGGAATCTGGAAGCGCTGGCGGTTGCCGAAACCTGGGACAACGGCAAGCCGGTACGCGAAACGCTGGCCGCCGACATGCCGCTGTTGGTGGATCACTTTCGGTATTTCGCCGGCTGCATCCGGGCCCAGGAAGGCTCGATCTCCGAGATCGACGAACAGATCGTCGCCTATCACACCCACGAGCCGTTCGGCGTGGTCGGCCAGATCATCCCCTGGAACTTCCCGCTGCTGATGGCCGGCTGGAAGATCGCGCCGGCGCTGGCCGCGGGCAACTGCAGCGTGCTCAAGCCGGCCGAGCAGACGCCGGCCTCGATCTGCAATCTGCTCGAACTCATCGGCGATATCCTGCCGCCGGGCGTGCTCAATGTGGTGCACGGCCTGGGCGCCGAAGCCGGTGCGGCGCTGGCCGAGCACCCCGGCATCGCCAAGCTGGCCTTCACTGGCTCCACGCCGGTCGGCAGCCAGATCATGGGCAATGCCGCCAAGCGCATCGTACCGGTCACGCTGGAACTGGGCGGCAAGTCGCCGAACGTCTATTTCTCGGATGTATTCCAGCGCGGCGATGTCTTCATCGACAAGTGCGTCGAGGGGCTGATGATGACCTTCCTCAATCAGGGTGAGGTCTGCACCTGTCCGTCGCGCGCGTTGATTCAGGAGGATATCTACGAGCCGTTGATGGAGCGCGCGATCGAACGTGCCCGCAACCTGCGCCAGGGCAATCCGCTGGATACCGATACCGAAATCGGCGCCCAGGTCTCGCGCGAACAGTTCGACAAGATCATGTCGTACATGGATATCGGCCGCGATGAAGGCGCCGAGCTTTTGCTGGGCGGCGGCAAGGCCGAGATGGTAGGCGAGCTCGCCGGCGGGTTCTATATTCAGCCGACCATGTTCAAGGGCCAGAATAGCATGCGGATCTTTCAGGAAGAGATCTTCGGCCCGACCCAGGCCATCGCCACCTTTGCCGACGAAGCTGAGGCCATCTCGATCGCCAACCACACCGAGTTCGGCCTCGGTGCCGGCGTGTGGACCGGCGATATCAACCGGGCCCATCGCGTCACCCGCCGGATCCAGGCGGGCCGGGTCTGGGTGAACTGCTATCACCAGTATCCGGCGCATGCCGCATTCGGCGGTTACAAGCGCTCGGGTATCGGCCGCGAGACGCACAAGCAAGCGCTCGAGCACTACCAGCAGACCAAGTGTCAGCTGGTGTCGTATTCGGACGAGCCGGCCGGCTTGTTCTAGAGCCTGTTGCCGTTTCGCCCGAGTCCGCGCCCGTGATGGTCCGAAAACGGGGAGACGCGGCAGCCAAGGGTTGGCGAACTGGCGTGGCGGCTCGACACAGCCGAGCGACAGCGCCGGCTTGCCATCCAAGCCGTCGCGCGTCGTCGGATAAGAGCGGGCGCCGTGTCCGTACGAGAAATCTTCAAGCCTTGGCCACGCGTGTTCCGGCCAGGGGCGCGCTTACAGCGTGTCACATAAAAAACGAGAGGAGTGAATCATGAGAATGATGAAAGCAGCCGTTGTCCCCGCCTTCAAGGAACCACTGGACATCCGCGAAGTGCCGGTGCCGGAAGTTGGCCCGGGGCAGGTCTTGATGCGGGTTCAGGCGTCCGGGGTCTGTCATACCGATTTACACGCGGTGGAAGGCGACTGGCCGGTCAAGCCCGAGCCGCCGTTCATCCCCGGCCACGAGGGGGTCGGATTCGTTGATGCCGTGGGCAAGGGCGTCAAGCACCTCAAGGAAGGCGACCGTATTGGCGTGCCGTGGCTCTATAGCGCCTGCGGCTACTGCGAGCATTGTCTCGGCGGCTGGGAGACGCTATGCGAATCCCAGGAAAACGCCGGTTACAGCGTGGACGGCGGCTACGCCGATTATGTTCTGGCCGATGCCGATTATGTCGGGCATCTCCCGGACAAGAGCGATTTTCTGGAGATTGCCCCGATCCTGTGTGCCGGCGTCACGGTATACAAAGGCTTGAAGATGAGCGAGGTCCGGCCCGGCCAGTGGGTTTCGATCTCGGGCATTGGCGGGCTCGGGCATCTGGCGGTTCAGTATGCCAGGGCGATGGGCATGCGGGTCGTGGCTATTGATGTGGCCGATGACAAACTGCAGCTGGCCGAGCGCCTGGGCGCCGAGTTGACCGTCAACGCGAAGAAGCAGGATCCGGGTTCGGTCATCAAGGAGGCGATCGGCGGCGCCCATGGCGCGCTGGTCACCGCTGTATCGGAGATCGCGTTCAGTCAGGCGCTCGAAGTGGTGCGTCGCGGCGGCACCGTCGCGTTGAACGGCTTGCCGCCCGGGAAATTCGATCTGTCGATTTTCGACATGGTGCTCAACGGCATCACGGTACGTGGCTCGATCGTCGGCACCCGGCTGGATCTTCAGGAAGCGCTGGATCTGGCGGGCGACGGCATCGTGCGCGCCACGGTGAGCAGCGACAGGATCGAGAACATCAACGCCATTCTCGATCGCATGCGCGCGGGTGACATCGAGGGGCGTGTCGTGCTCGATATGCAGTCGTCGTGACTTGAGCTGGGGCCGCCGACGATTGGCGGCCCCAGCCGAACCCGCATCGCCGTTTCCATCTCTTGCCGCATCGTGTTGTGGGCGGCTCCGGCATGCGGAAGCACCGCGATCAATCGCATTCCGAATGCCGAGTTCGACTTGTCCGCTCCATGGGCCGGCTGTCCGCGGGGCGGGCGGGGCCGGAGCAGTTCCTGCGGGCCCGACTTGCGAGGCGTAAAAATGGAGGAATCACCGGCATGCCCTAAAAGCGTGCAAGGTGATACACGAGATGGGCAGGGACCTTGCAGAGACATAACCATGAGCGATTATCGATATACCCTGGGCGAGCGGACTTTTATCTTCGACTCGCTGGCCGACGTCATGGCCAAGGCGTCCCCCGCGCGATCGGGGGATCGGCTGGCCGGCGTCATCGCTGAATCGGCGGAGCAGCGCGTAGTCGCCCAGATGCTGCTGGCCGAGCTGCCGCTCAAGCGGTTTCTGGAAGAGCCGCTGGTGGCCTATGAAGACGACGAGATCACGCGCCTGATCTTCGACGGGCACGATCGACAGGCGTTCGAGCCGATCTCGCATCTCACGGTCGGCGATTTTCGCAATTGGCTGCTGTCCGACGCCGTGGATGGCGAGGTGGTCGCCGCGGTTCGGCCTGGCATCACGCCCGAGATGGCGGCGGCCGTCTCCAAGATCATGCGCAACCAGGATCTGATTCTGGCCGCGAAGCGGGCGCCGGTGGTCACGGCGTTCCGCAACACGATCGGCCAGCCTGGGCGTTTGTCGACCCGCCTGCAGCCCAACCATCCCACCGACGACGCCACCGGCATCGCCGCCTCGATTCTGGATGGCCTGTTGTATGGCAACGGCGACGCCGTGATCGGCATCAATCCGGCCACCGACAACGTCCCTCAGACCATGCGTCTGCTGCACCTGCTCGACGACATTATCACGCGTTATGAGATTCCTACCCAGTCCTGCGTGCTCACCCATGTGACGAACACGCTCGAGGCGATCGAGGACGGGGCGCCGGTCGATCTGGTGTTCCAGTCGATCGGCGGAACCGAGGCCACCAATCGCAGCTTCGGGTTTGGTCTGTCGGACCTGGCCGAGGCGCGAGACGCCGCGCTGTCGCTGAAACGCGGCACGGTCGGCGACAACGTCATGTATTTCGAGACCGGGCAGGGCAGTTCGCTGTCGGCCAATGCCCACCACGGCATCGACCAGCAAACGCTGGAAGCTCGGGCGTACGCCGTGGCCCGTCATTTCAAGCCGCTGCTGACCAATACGGTGGTCGGCTTCATCGGGCCCGAGTATCTGTTCGACGGCAAGGAGATCATCCGTGCCGGGCTAGAGGATCACTTCTGCGGCAAGCTGCTTGGCGTGCCGATGGGCTGCGATGTCTGTTACACGAACCATGCCGAGGCCGATCAGAACGACATGGACAACCTGCTCACGCTACTGGGCGTGGCCGGGGTCAATTTCGTGATGGGCATTCCGGGCTCGGACGACATCATGCTCAATTACCAGACCACCTCGTTCCACGACGCGCTCTATGCCCGTCGGGCGCTCGGGTTGCGCGCCGCACCGGAATTCGAGGCCTGGCTGGAGCAAGCCGGCGTGTTCACCGACGCAGTCAATCATCGCTTGAACGATGAGACGCCGACTGCTTTTGCTGATGCGTTGGCGCGGTTGCCGGCCGGAGGGCAGCCCGATGAGTGACGATCGAAACCTCACCGATGTCACGGCGGGCGTATCGCGCGCGGCCGATGACGGCGGCGTGATCCCCAATTGCTGGCGCCAGCTGCGGGCCTTCACCGATGCTCGGATTGGCCTCGGTCGGGCCGGCGTCAGCCTGCCGACCGATCGCATGCTGGCGTTCCAGCTGGCTCATGCTCAGGCCATCGACGCGGTGCATCGGGCCTTCGATGTCGAAGCCTGGTGTTTGGATCTGGCCGACGCGGCGATCGAGGGGCCGCTCGGTCAGGCGCCGATCCGCCTGCACAGTCAGGCCGAGGATCGCATGATGTATCTGCAGCGGCCCGATCTCGGCCGCCGGCTCGACGAGGCCTCGCGCGAAGCATTGGCCGGCGATGAAGGCAGCGCGCAGCAGCCGTTCGACCTGGCTGTGGCCGTGGTCGACGGACTATCCGCCCGGGCTATCCACGATCATGCCGTGGGCTTTCTCGACGCCTTGTCACGCGAGTTGGCAAGCAGCGCACACGATTGGCGTCTAGCTCCGCTCACGGTCGTCGAGCAGGGCCGTGTTGCCATCGGCGACGACATCGCGCCGCGTCTGAATGCGAGAGCAGTGCTGGTCCTGATTGGCGAGCGGCCGGGTTTGAGTTCACCGGACAGCCTCGGGCTGTATCTGACCTGGCAGCCCGGCGACGGCACGAGCGACGCCGACCGCAACTGTATTTCCAACGTCCGGCCGGCCGGGCTGAAGCTCGAGTCGGCCGCCCGGCGGCTGGCTTATCTGCTCGGTGAGGCGCGCCATCTTGGCCTGACCGGCGTCGGCCTCAAGGACCGCAGCGATGACGGTGTGATCGATAACCACGGCGCGGGCACCCGCAATTTTCTGACCGGCTGATCTGCTACTTCCCACGACACCAAGCAACCCACTGAGGCATGCCATGAGCGATCCGACCATGGAACAGGACTATCTGGCCAAGCGACAGCTGGCCCAGGGCACGGCCGGCTGGGTGCTGCTGGCCGGACTGGGGGTGGCCGGCGTGATCTCCGGCGATTTTGCCGGCTGGAACTTCGGCATCGGCCAGGCCGGCTGGGGCGGCTTCGTGATTGCTGCCATCCTGATGGGCGTGATGTATTTCTCGCTGGTGCTTTCGCTGGCCGAGATGTCGGCCGCGATTCCGGCGGCTGGCGGTGGCTACAGCTTCGCGCGTCAGGCCATGGGCCCGGCCGGCGGTTATCTCACCGGTCTGGCGGTGCTCATCGAATACGCGTTGGCGCCGGCGGCGATCGTGATCTTTATTGGTTCCGCGGTGGCTGAACTGACCGGGCTCAATGGGCCGCTCGTGTATGCGGTGTTCTATATCGTGTTCGTGGGCATTCATCTGGCCGGGGCGGGGGAAGCGCTCAAGACCATGTTCGCGATCAGCGCGTTGGCGGTATTCGCTATCGCTGTGACCTCGATCGCCCTGATCGGCGATTTCGATGCCACGAACCTGTTCGACATCCCGCCGACGGATGCAGCCGGCGCCTCCAGCTTCCTGCCGTACGGCTGGTACGGCGTTTGGGCCGCGCTGCCGTTCGGCATGTGGCTGTTCCTGGCCGTCGAGGGTGTGCCGCTGGCCGCCGAGGAATCCAAGAACCCGGCCCGCGACGTCCCGCGCGGCATAATCGCCGCCATGCTGTTTCTGATCGGTACGGCAGTGCTCGTGGTGGTACTGCTGGCGGGCGCCGGCGGCGCGAAGATGATCGGCGACAGCGGGGTGCCGTTGGTCGATGCACTGCGCGCCAGCGGCAGCCACGGTATCGCCACGCTGGTCAACGTGCTGGCGCTCGCCGGTCTGGTCGCTTCGTTCTTCTCGATCATCTTCGGCTATAGCCGGCTCGTGTTCGCCTTGTCACGCGCCGGCTACTTACCGCGCTTCCTGTCGCTGACGGGCGAGCGCAAGACGCCTATCTGGGCCCTGATCGTGCCCGGTGTGCTGGGCTTCATCGTGTCGTTGAGCGGGGCCGGCGACCTGATTCTCAGCATGGCCGTAGTCGGTGCCACTCTGTCTTACGCGCTGATGGCCGCCAGCCATATCCTGCTGCGTCTGCGCCAGCCGCAGCTGCATCGGCCTTATCGAACGCCGGGCGGCGTGGTGACCTCCGGAATCGCTCTGGTGTTATCGGTGATCGCACTCACAGGCGTTTATGCCTTCGATCCGCATGCCTTTGGCTACACGATCTTGTTGTTTGTCGTGGGCGCAGCATGGTTTTTTCTTTACAGCCGGCGGCACTTGGTCGCCAAAACAGCCGACGAGGAGTTTCGTCTGCTGGCCAGAGCGGAGTCGGATCTAGGGCGCTGCTGAAATAGAAGCCAAATGATGTCCCGAGAGTCGTCTGCCGTAGGTTCGGATTCGGGCCTTGGTCAATTT